>NZ_RZPL01000868.1:0-2176 GCF_004022805.1 Mesorhizobium sp. M7A.F.Ca.CA.002.04.1.1
TCATAGGCTTGCGCCGTGGCGATATAGGTCCAGGGCGCAAGCCTATGATGACGAGATGCGTGAGCGCATCGCGTTGCACCGGTCGCGGCGCGGCGAAGGCTGGACGACCATCGACGCACCGCTCGATCTCGCCGGCGCGCTTGCCGCCTTGCCGGACGATCGGCCGGTGCTTGTCGACTGCCTGACGCTGTGGCTGACCAACCATATGCTGGCCGAACACGATTTCGAGCTGGAATGCCGGCGATTGGCGGAGGTGCTGTCGCGGCCGCGCGGACCCTGGTTCTTGGTGTCCAATGAAGTCGGACAAGGCATCGTGCCGGACAATGCACTGGCGCGCCGCTTTCGCGATGCCGCCGGCCGGCTCAACCAGCAGGTCGCGGCGATTGCCGATACGGTGCTGCTGATGGTGGCGGGGCTGCCGCTCAAGGTGAAATGATATGACCGATATCGACGATAAGGACGAAGAGCGCCACCGCGCCAAGATGGCCAAGCGCAAGGCGGTGCAGGATGCCGAGGTGGCGAGCAAGACGGTCGAGAAGGGATTGCTCATCGTCAACACCGGCCCGGGCAAAGGCAAGACCACGGCCGCCTTCGGGCTGGCGCTGCGGATGCTCGGCTACGGCAAGCGCGTCGGTGTCGTCCAGTTCATCAAGGGCAAGTGGCACACCGGCGAGAAAGACGCCTTCGCCGCCTTCGGCGACCGTGTCGTGTGGCACGCGATGGGCGAGGGGTTCACCTGGGAAACCCAGGATCTGAAGCGCGACATCGCTGCCGCCGAAGCCGCCTGGGCCAAGGTGCTCGAACTGATGGCCGATCCGTCGATCAGCCTGCTGGTGCTCGACGAATTGAACATTGCGCTGCGCTACGACTATCTCGATCTCGACAGAGTGGTTGGCGCGCTAAAAGCGCGGCGCGAGGGCCTGCATGTCGTTGTCACCGGCCGCAACGCCAAGCCGGCGCTGGTCGAGGCCGCAGACCTCGTCACCGAAATGAGCGTGACCAAGCATCATTTTTCCGCCGGCGTGAAAGCGCAGCAGGGGATCGAGTTCTGAGTGTTCCTCAACCTCCCCAGACGGGGGAGGGTGAGGTTAGGTCACAACGATGACAACGACCGAAACCAACCCGAACAGAGCGATCAGCAGATAGTCGGCGACGCGATAGAGTTTCAGCGCCTGCCTGATGTCGAGGCTGTCGGCTTCACGCCGCCCACCTTCGCCCATGAAGACGTCGTCGACCAGCACGCCGCCATAGAAGCGCGGGCCGGCGAGCGCCAGGCCGAGCGCACCGGCCATCGCCGCTTCCGGCCAGCCGGCATTGGGCGAGCGGTGTTTTTTCGCGTCGCGCCGCACCGCATGCCAGGCTTTTTTCGCATCAGCGCCTTTGACGAAGAACGCCGCCAGCACGATCAGAAGCGCCGTCAGCCGCGACGCCGGCAGGTTGATCCAATCGTCAAAGCGCGCCGCCGCCCAGCCGAACGCCTCGTGGCGCGGGGTGCGGTGGCCGATCATCGAATCGGCGGTGTTGGCGGCCTTGTAGGCGGCGCCGCCGGCCCGGCCGCCGACGCCGGTCCAGAAGGCAGGGGCGACGATGCCGTCGGAAAAATTCTCGGCCAGGCTCTCGATCGCCGCGCGGCAGACCCCGGCCCGGTCGGGCGTTTCAGGGTCGCGACCGACGATCCGCGAAACGGCAAGGCGGGCCAAGGCGATGCCGCCGGTGTCGAGGGCGTCAGCCACCGCCTCGACATGCTCATAGAGGCTCTTCTGCGACAGAAGCGACGTTGCCAGAAGGGCCGTGATGACGAGGCCCATGGGAACGAACCAGAACAGGATCTGCACGCCCAGGCCAATTATCGCCGGCACCAGCACGATGACCAGCAGCGCCTGGACACCGCGCTTGCGACGCAGCGCGTCGGGATCAGTGGCGCGGTTGAGCCTGCGGTCGAGAAAGGATATCAGCCTGCCGAACCACGTCACCGGATGGCCGATGGCGCGAAACAGCCAGTCGGGGTAACCGAGGGCGAATTCGACGACCAATGACAGGAAAGCGATCAGGACTGACATGAAGCTTCTTAATGGGGCGGTTGTGGACCATGGTGGAAGTCTTGGCCGCGCGAGGGTGCTTTTCCCCAACGCCCTGCTGCCTTTCGTCGACCTCTCGACCGGTATCAATCCGCACT
>NZ_RZPL01000869.1:0-2173 GCF_004022805.1 Mesorhizobium sp. M7A.F.Ca.CA.002.04.1.1
GCCCTAGAAGGGGAGCGAACTTCCGTGGTGATTTGGCCGGTCGGCTTGCAGCCACGTTAAACAACTTGCTAAAGGGCCGTTTGCATCCTGTAACCGGCTTTGCGACCGCAATGCCGGTTTTTTGTTGTCCGCGCCGGCCGGACACCCGTATCGGCATCGACTTTCGACGAGTGCGATGCGTGGGCTCAAAGTGTGAGATGGATGTCATGGCCGTTCTGCGTGCCCGCAAAACCAACAACGAGGTCGACCAACCGTCGAGCCCGGTTTTGCGTTTTGGATCCGACAAGCCGCTCAAGCTGGACGCCGGCACGCTGCTGTCACCGTTCCAGATCGCCTACCAGACCTATGGCACGCTGAACGATGCCCGCTCCAACGCCATCCTCGTCTGCCATGCGCTGACCGGAGACCAGCACGTCGCCAGCACCAATCCGGTGACCGGCAAGCCTGGCTGGTGGGAAGTGCTGATCGGCCCCGGCAAGATCATCGACACCAATCGTTTCTTCGTCATCTGCTCCAACGTCATCGGCGGTTGCCTTGGCTCCACCGGCCCGGCTTCGACCAATCCGGCCACCGGCAAGCCGTATGGGCTCGACCTGCCGATCATCACCATCCGCGACATGGTGCGGGCGCAGCAAATGCTGATCGACCATTTCGGCATCGAGAAACTGTTTTGCGTGCTCGGCGGCTCGATGGGCGGCATGCAGGTGCTGGAATGGGCGTCGAGCTATCCGGAGCGCGTCTTCTCGGCGCTGCCGATCGCCACCGGCGCGCGCCATTCCTCGCAGAACATCGCCTTTCATGAGGTTGGCCGGCAGGCTGTCATGGCCGATCCGGACTGGCATGGCGGCAAATATTTCGAGCACGGCAAACGCCCGGAAAAGGGCCTGGCGGTAGCGCGCATGGCCGCCCACATCACTTACCTGTCGGAAGCCGCCCTGCACCGCAAGTTCGGCCGCAATCTGCAGGATCGCGAAGCGCTGACCTTCGGCTTCGACGCCGACTTCCAGATCGAAAGCTATCTTCGGCACCAGGGCATGACCTTCGTCGATCGCTTCGACGCCAATTCCTACCTCTACATGACGCGGTCGATGGACTATTTCGACCTCGCCGCAGACCATGGCGGCCGGTTGGCCGATGCCTTCGCCGGCACGAAAACCCGCTTCTGCTTGGTGTCGTTCACCTCGGATTGGCTGTTCCCGACCGAGGAGAGCCGCTCGATCGTGCATGCGCTCAACGCCGCCGGCGCATCGGTATCCTTCGTCGAGATCGAGACCGACCGTGGCCACGACGCATTCCTGCTCGACGAGCCGGAACTGTTTGCCGCGATAAACGGCTTCATCGGCTCGGCGGCCCGAGCGAGAGGGCTGAGCGCATGACCCGGAAAAATTGCAGGCTTTTCGGATCGGGATCATGCGCCAGGCGGGAGGCGAAGCCATGAGCGTCAACCGCGACCAGCGCGTCGACCTCGAAGTCGTCGCCAACCTCATCCCGCCACAGTCGCGCGTGCTCGATGTCGGCTCGGGCGACGGCTCGCTGCTCGAACTGCTGCAGGACACCAAGCAGGTCGACGGCCGCGGACTCGAGCTGTCGCAGCGCGGCGTCAACGAATGTGTGGCGCGCGGCCTCTCGGTCATCCAGGGCGACGCTGACAAGGATCTCGAATTCTATCCCGACAAGGGCTTTGACTTCGTCGTCCTGTCGCAGACGCTGCAGGCCACCCGCAACCCGAAGCTGGTGCTCGACGAACTGCTCAGGATCGGCAACCGCGCCATCGTCTCCTTCCCCAATTTCGGCCATTGGCGTGTGCGCCTGTCGCTGTTCCTCAACGGCCGCATGCCGGTGACCAAGGACCTGCCCTATTCCTGGTACGACACGCCCAACATCCACTTCTGCACCATCCGCGATTTCGTCAATCTGTGCGACGAACTCGGCGCGACAGTCGAGAAGGCAACCGCCCTCGACGCCGCCGGCCAGAAGATCGGCTTGTCGATGCCGTGGTGGTTCTGGAATTTCTTCGGCCAGCAGGCAGTGTTCTTGCTGAAACGGTAATTTCCTCACCGATCAAAGACCCGACTCGCCAAGCAACAGTGTGTTTGGCGCCGAGCAAAGTCGCCCTGTATGACGATCGCGAACCAGTGTAAATGGCGTCGACTGTTTGACAGCGGGCTAGTGC
>NZ_RZPL01000086.1:0-11796 GCF_004022805.1 Mesorhizobium sp. M7A.F.Ca.CA.002.04.1.1
ATCCCAAGGTCAAGCTCGACAAGGACCGCCAGCACCAGACCTGCCGCGGCGTGGCCTATTACGCCGATGCCGCCGGCGCCGCCGGGCAGCCCTGTGCGACCCGCGTCTACCTGCCGACCTCGGACGCGCGGCTGATCGCGCTCGACGCCGCCAACGGGCAGATCTGCCCGGCTTTCGCCGAGGGCGGCACGCTGAACCTTCTGACCAACATGCCCTATCCGAAGTCGGGCTATTATTACTCGACCTCGGCACCGCTGATCTCAGGCGGCAAGATCATTGTCGGCGGCGCGGTCAACGACAATTATTCGACGCAGGAGCCGTCCGGCGTCATCCGCGCCTACGACGCTGCCACCGGCGCGCTGGTGTGGAACTGGGATTCCGGCAATCCGGACCAGACGACGCCGCTGCCGGCCGGCCAGACCTATACCGCCAACTCGCCCAACATGTGGTCGACGCCGAGCGCCGACGAGAAGCTCGGCCTGCTCTACGTGCCGCTCGGCAACCAGACGCCGGATCAGCTCGGCGCCGGGCGCAGTGCCAATGTCGAGAAGTTCTCGTCGTCGATCACCGCGCTCGACCTCAACACCGGACAGGTGCGATGGGTGCGGCAGACCGTGCACCACGATCTCTGGGACATGGACGTACCGGCGCAGCCGAGCCTGATCGACATCACCAAACCCGACGGCACGGTGGTGCCGGCGCTGGTCGGACCGACCAAGCAGGGCGATCTGTATGTGCTCGACCGCCGCACCGGTGAGCCGGTCATCGCGGTCAACGAAGTGCCGGCGCCCGGCGGCGCGATCGAAGGCGACCACACATCGCCGACGCAGCCGGTCTCCGATCTCACCTTCATGCCGAAGCCGCTGACCGGCGCCGACATGTGGGGCCTCACCATGTTCGACCAGTTGGCCTGCCGGATCGAATTCCAGGGCCTGCGCTATGAGGGTCGCTATACGCCGCCTTCCGTCCAGGGCTCGCTGATCTACCCCGGCAATTTCGGCACCTTCAACTGGGGTGGCGTCGCCGTCGACCCGGTCCGGCAGGTGCTGTTCGGCATGCCGACCTATCTGGCGTTCAAGTCGCAGTTGATCCCGCGCGATCAGGTGCCGCCGCCGGACGAAGGGCGGGGCAGCGAACAGGGGCTGAACCGCAACGAGGGCGCGCCCTATGCGGTGGTGATGGGACCGTTCCTGTCGCCGCTCGGCATTCCTTGCCAGGCGCCGCCCTGGGGCTATGTCGCCGGTGCCGATCTCAGGACCGGCAAGATCGCCTACAAGCACCGCAACGGCACCGTCTACGATATGACGCCGCTGCCGCTGCCGCTGAAGGTCGGCGTGCCCGGCATCGGCGGGCCGATGATCACCGCCGGCGGCGTCGCCTTCCTGGGGGCCGCAGTCGACGACTATCTGCGCGCCTACGACCTGACATCGGGCAAGCAGCTGTGGCAGGCGCGGCTGCCGGCCGGCGGGCAATCGACGCCGATGACCTATACGGTCGCCGACGGCCGCCAGTTCGTGGTCATCGTCGCCGGCGGCCACGGTTCGGTCGGCACCAAGCCGGGTGACTATGTGATGGCCTACGCGCTGCCGAAGTAGGGGCGACAGGGTGACGCGATCTTTCAGAGGTCGCGCCGCCCCTCATCTGTGCCGGTGTCCTTTCCCCGCATAGTGACGGGGAAAAGTGCCCGACTGGGCGATGAGGGGCGGGAATCTTCCGATCGGCCCGTTGTCGATCAGCCAATCCCCAAATGACCCTTCAGGCTGGGCACCGAGCCGAGCACCTTGTTGGTCAGGTCGGGGCCGGCGGCGGCTTCGGCCTGCTGGATCAGCGTCGCGCCGGCCTTCTGGATCTGCGCCATGTCGAGCCCGGATGCCTTGAGCGCGGCGATGCCGTTGATCAGCGCGCCGGCCTTCTCGCCGAGAACGCCGCCAAGCGCGCCCTGCAACGACGACAGAAAACCGCCACCGCCGGCCGGAGCGGCGGCCATGACGTCATATTGATGGGCGAGGTCGTCGGCGCCGGGGATTTTGGCGAAGAACGCCGAGGCGCTGGTGCCTTCCGCCTCGTGTTCGAGCACCGAGAAAATGGTGCCGACGACTTTCTCCGTCGTCGCCTGGTCGAGGCCCGCCTTCTGCGAAACGGTGTTGACGATGTCCTGGACGTTCATGGCGTCACCTCAACCCTGGGTTTTCGTGTTGCGGTTCCGCTCAGTGCGGACCCTGATCAACGATAGTCTGCCTGCATTCACAACCATCGAGCGTAGGGCCAAAGCGGCGGCCCCCGCAAGGACGACCGCGCTGGCGAGGATCGGGGAAGGCATGGTCATGGTCTCGCTTCCTTCTGGGTCTGAGGCACGCGGTCAAGATACCGTCGATAGCCACCTTCCTTCACGATTGTGGCAGCGCCAGCAGGATTTATCGCCAATGACTAAAAAGTGATGACACGGCCGCGCATGGGCACCGGCTTTGCTGCCCGGACGCGGCCGGCGGCATACGCCTGAGGCAATCGACGGCAGCGATGAGTGCTCGACTGGATGATGCCGGCTTGGTCCCTATGTAGCTGGGAATTGAAGCCCGAAGCAGAGGAGCCCATCCATGACGAGACCCGACGCCAAGCCCACCATCACCCAGGCGATGATCGACGCCTATGACGAGTACACGCATCTGACGCTCGATCGCCGCCGGTTCATGGAGCAGTTGACCCGGCTTGCCGGATCAGGTGCGGCGGCGGCGGCGATCGCGCCTCTTCTGGCGGCAAATTCGGCGCAAGCAGGAATCGTCGCCGACAACGATCCGCGCGTGAAGGGCGAGGACATCAGCTACCGCGGCGGCAGCGGCGAGATGAAGGGCTATCTGGTCAAGCCGGCGAACCAGACGGGCAAGCTCGGTACCGTCATCGTCGTGCATGAGAACAGGGGGCTCAACCCGCATATCCGCGATGTGGCGCGGCGCGTGGCGCTGGAAGGCTTCGTGGCGCTGGCGCCGGATTTTCTGTCGCCGCTCGTCGGCACGCCGACCGACGAAGACAGGGCGCGCGACATGTTCGGCAAGCTCGATCCGGCGCAGACCATCGCTGACGGTGTTGCGACCGTCGCTTTCCTCAAGAGCGACAAAGACGGCAACGGCAAGGTCGGCGCTATCGGCTTCTGCTGGGGCGGTGGCACGGTCAACATGCTGGCCGTCAACGCGCCCGATCTCAGTGCCGGCGTTGCCTATTACGGCATGCAGCCGAAGGCCGCCGATGTATCCAAGATCAAGGCGGCCTTGCTGCTGCACTATGGCGGACTCGACGAGCGCATCAATGCCGGCATCGACGCCTTCAAGAAGGAACTCGACGCGGCGCATGTCGACTACACGGTCTATGTTTATGAAGGCGCCAACCACGCCTTCAACAACGATACGTCGGCGGCGCGCTACGACAAGAAGGCGGCTGACCTCGCCTGGGGCAGAACGATCGCCTTCCTTCGGGAAAAACTGAAATGACTTCAGCTGTCATGCCGCCGGCGCCCAGGCGGTTTCGAAGGCCGGCGACAGGGTGAAGCCGGCCGGCCGCGCCGAAACGGGGGGCGGGCGGCGCATGCCTTCCTGCAGGTACCGCAACGCCGACGTCAGCCCGTTCATCGTGTAAGGCTTGGCTATGACGCCGATCGCGCCGGCGAAATGATCGGGGATGCGCTTCGGATTGGCGGTCATGAACACCACCGTCGAACTCTTCCTTTCGCCTATGTACTTGGCCACGTCGATGCCGGACGGCCCGTCACTCAGATGGATGTCGACGAAGGCGATATCGGCTTCGGTCGCATCCGCCATGGCCATGGCTTCCGCCGAAGAGGTCGCCCAGCCGACGACGCTGTGGCCGGCGTCCTCGACAAGGCTCTCCAGCTCCATTGCCAGCAGCGCTTCGTCCTCGATGATCAGGACCTTGAGCGGCTCAATCATGACACATTCCCTTTTTCCTGAGGTTCGTTCGGGATCGAGATAACGACCTTCGTGCCGGGGCCGGTGTCGCGCCATTCGATCTCGGCATGCAACTGGCGGGCGAGCGATTTGATCAGCCGCATGCCGAACGAGGCATCGCCGTTGGCGTCGGCCATGCCGACGCCGTCGTCCGACACCTCGATATTCAAGTGGCCGTCGGGCTGGCTCATTTTGATGCCCAGGCGGCCGGCCGACATTCCGTCGGGCTTGGACTTGAAGGCATGCTTGAGAGCATTGGTGACGAGTTCGTTGACCATCAGAGCGACGGGCGTTGCCTTTTCCGCGGAAATGACGATCGGTTCCAGGTCGAGAGCCGGACTGATCTCAGAGCGCCCCGACGCCGTCAGCAGGTCTGTCACCAGATCCTTGGCGAAATCCGCCACATCGAACTTGCTGACGTCCTTCGACTGATAAAGCCGCCGATGCACGGTGCTCAGGGCTTCGATGCGCTCCAGCATGGTGGTCAACGAACGCCTGATCGCTTCGTCCCGTATGGTCCGCCGCTGCATAATGATGAGGGAAGAGATCATCTGCAGGTTGTTTTTCACCCGGTGATCCACCTCATGCAGCAAGGTGGTCTGCGCCTCGAGGGCGGCTTCCAGTTCCGCGGTGCGTTCCTTCACCGCCTTTTCGAAGCGGTCCTTGTCCGCGTTGATGCGACTCTCCGATTGTTTGCGATCCGAGACGTCGAGCTGCGATGCGAAAAAGAACTGCAAATCGCCTTTGTCGTTCGAAACGGGGCTGATGTAGAGCGCGTTCCAGAAGGTCGAGCCGTCCCTGCGGTAGTTCAGGATATCGACGCTGACATCGGTTTCATCCTCGATCGCCGCGCGTATCTGTTCGACAGCGGCCTTGTCGGTCTTCGGTCCCTGCAGGAAGCGGCAGTTCCTGCCCAGAACCTCATGACGCTCATATCCGGTCAGTCGCAGGAAAGCGTCATTGGCGAACACGATAGGATTGTCCTGCTGTCGGGGATCGGTAATGATCATCGACATGCGGGTGGCGCGGATAGCCGCCGCGAACGGATCGCCCTTGCCGTGCTCGACATGCAGATCGTCCGTCATGTGCCATGCGTCGGCAGGCTCCCTGGTCCGTTTCCATTCCATTCTGTCACTCCAAGCCATTTTCGCGGGTGACAACGGATCAGACGCCGATTTGGTTCAATCTTGAGCCTTCCTGTCGCAGTTCGTACCGAGAATCAGGCCTCCGGAGTTAGCCGGCCGATGCCGGCTTGTGGAAGGCGACGCCGGCGACCACCAGCGCAATGCCGAGGCAATCGATAAAACTCGGAATCTGGCGCAGCACGACGACGCCGATCAGCGTCGCGGTGACCGGCAGCAGCGACAGCATCAGCGCGAAGCTCGCGCGTGGCAGCCGCGACATGGCGAGCTGGTCGCAGATGTAAGGAATGACCGACGAGCAGATGCCGACGCCGATGGCGGCGAGCAGCAGCGGCAGTGAGAAAAAGGCCGGCAGCGCATCGGTGAAGCCGATCGGCAGCACGACGATGAAGGCGATCGCCATGGCAGCACCCAGGCCGGCGATGCCGCTGCCGGCGCCTGAAGCGGCGACGCGATGGCCGAGTACGATGTAACCGACAAACAGCGCCCCGTTGAGGATGGCCCAGAACAGCCCGATGGGATCGTCGGACCATCTGACATCGATGAGCAGCAAGGTGCCGGCGACGGCGATGGCAAGGGCGGCGAGATTGCGCGTGCTCCTGAGGCCGATCGCCGCGACGCCGATGATGCCGACGAATTCGATCGCCGCCACCAGCGAGATCGGCAGTCGGTCGAGCGCCAGGTAGAACGAACAGTTCATCACCGCCAGACAGGCGCCGAAGGCCAGCAACAGCAGCCGCGTCGTGCGATCGGCGCGTGCGAAGCTTCGCCATGGACGGGTCAGGGGTGCGAAGATGAGTGCTGCCGTGGCGATGCGCAGCCACGCCATGCCGAGCACGCCGACATGCGGGAAAAGCAGCACGGCGAAGGCCGGCCCGAGATAGTGGAAGACGGCGCTGACGCCGAACCAGACATGCGGCGGCAGTTTTTCCGTCAGCTTGCCCAGGGTGAAGTTGCCCGGGGCAGGGGTCGCCGCGAGAGCTTGCGTTTGATCATCCACCGGATCAGTATCGCAGGCAGATTTGCCTATTTATATAGATGATGATTAGCTCTTTCGGCTATCTTTCTCCCGGAATAAAGGAGTTTTCCATGAAGCGCCTTCGAACTGAAAGCGCCGATCTCGATGCCGCCGACATGAAGATCCTGCGCCTGCTGGAAAAGGACGCGCGCACCAGCACGGCGGAGCTGGCACGCTCGGTGGGCCTGTCGGCACCGAGTGTGGCCGAGCGCATCAAGCGGCTGCAGGAAAGCGGCGTCATCGAGGCCTATTCGGTTAGGATCAACCCGACGGCACTCGGCCTGCCGCTGTCGGCATGGCTGCGCATCCGGCCAGTGCCGGGGCAGTTGGCCGTCGTGGCCGAGATCATCCGCGAACTGCCGGAGATCGTGCAATGCGACCGCGTAACCGGAGAGGATTGTTTCATCGCGCTGGCGCATGTCGGGTCGGTGGTCGACCTCGAGCGGGTGATCGACCGCATCATTCCCTACGCGATGACCAACACGGCGATCATCCAGTCCTCGCCGGTGGTGGCGCGTTCGGCCCTGGCGGCGTTGAGGCGCCAGGCTTGACCTGCGGGGATTGTTCCGTTCGAGGACCTTATGCGTGGCCGCGCTTCATGCGCGCCTGTTTCAGGATGGCGCGCCAGCGGATCATGTCGAACGGGATCGGCTCGTTGTTGTTGGCGATGTGGAAGATCTCATTGTTGACGTTCTTGAGCGAGCGCCAGAAATCGTAGTCGGTGATGCGCGGATCGGCAGCCAACCTGTCCACCTCGACCTTGATGTCGGTTTTCATGCACTTTCCTCGAACCGGCGCCGCGCCGCCCGTGTCGCTACCTCGATGCAGATCGTTTTCGACCGGCCCGCTGAGTCGCGCAACGGCTCAAATGGCTTGTTCCCGTTAAAACCTTGGTAAGGTTAACGAGGGCGCCGCGCCGCTTCAAGCGCCGCCGCCGGTCGATGGCAAGGTTCTGCGATTTTAGATCGCCGGTGTGGCTTTGAAGCCGGAAACGAGACGTGTCGGCATCGCCCTATTTGCGTTTGATGCCGATCGAGCGGCCGGCCCGTTCCGGCATCGGCAGGGCCGAATGGGCGGCGCGCATGTCTTCGACCCTGGCCAGCACATCGGCGGGGAAGGGCGCCACCTTCGGCCCGGACATGTCGACATGCAGCGACAGCGATTCGGAAGTCGCGGCCAGCCAGCCGTCGACATGGCGGATTTCCTGATAGGCCCGCAGCCGCTTGTCGTCATGGTCGATGAGCTGGAAGGAGACCGTGACCTTGTGCTCGAGATGCAGCTCCTGCACGTAGCAGACATGGACTTCGGCGGTGTAGATGGTGAGGCGGCGATCCCTGGCATAGTTCGGTCCCATGCCCATTGCCTCGAAGGCGTCGTCCGAGCAGCGGTCGAACAGCACGTTGTAATAGGCCATGTTGAGATGGCCGTTGTAGTCGATCCAGTCCTTCTCGATGTCCATGGGTTTCGAGACGAAGGGAGTGGGGATGGGCATCGAAACTTCCTTGTTCTGGTGCTGGACAGAGCGTGGCTCCGGAGACTCTATTTGTTCTGACGCAATTTCGGACGGAAAACCGCTTCACACTTTTCCTGGAATTGCTTTACGCATCCATAGACGCATAACAAGCATGGACGCTGGTCCATTCGCGGAGGAATTCATGGCTCTGAGCGACCTCAACCCGGTCGAACGCAACGAGGAAGGCATCGCTGCGGTGCTCGGGATCCTCAAGCAGCAGCTCGGCGAGCGATTCCAGACCGGCCAGGCGATCCGCTCGCAGCATGCACATACCACCACCTACATTCCGACGCAGGCACCGGATGGCGTTGCGTTCCCCGAGACGACGGCCGAGGTGCAGGAGATCGTGCGCGCCTGTGCGGCGCACCGCGTGCCGGTGATCGCCTTCGGCGTCGGCTCCTCGCTGGAGGGTCACACCAACGCACCGGGCGGCGGCATATCGGTCGACACATCGCGCATGAACCGTATCCTGGCGGTCAATCCGCAGGATCTCGACTGCACGGTCGAACCCGGCGTCACCCGTGAGGATTTGAACCGGCATCTGCGCGACACCGGCCTGTTCTTTCCGATCGATCCCGGCGCCAATGCCTCGCTGGGCGGCATGGCCGCAACGCGGGCCTCCGGCACCAACGCGGTGCGCTACGGAACGATGCGCGAGAACGTGCTGTCGCTGACCGCCGTCATGGCCGACGGCGAAACGGTGACAACCGGCAAGCGGGCGAAAAAGAGCTCGGCCGGCTATGATCTGACGCGGCTGCTGGTCGGCTCGGAAGGCACGCTCGGCATCATCACGTCGCTGACCTTGAAGCTGCAAGGCATCCCGCAGGCGATCTCCGGCGGCGTCTGCCCGTTTCCGAGCGTCGAGGCGGCCTGCAACGCGGTCATCGCGACGATCCAGATGGGCATCCCGGTGGCGCGCATCGAACTGGTCAACGCCTTGCAGATGCGGGCGATGAAGAATTATTCCAAGCTCGACTATCCCGAGAGCCCGTGCCTGTTCGTCGAGTTTCATGGTAGCGATGCCGGCGTTGCCGAACAGGCCGAAACCTTCGGCATGATCGCGGAGGAAAATGGCGGCGGGCCGTTCCTGTGGACCAGCGTCGCCGAGGAGCGCACCAAATTGTGGAAGGCGAGGCACGACGCCTACTGGTCGTCGCTGACCCTGCGGCCGGGAGCCAAGGGGCTGTCGACCGATGTCTGCGTGCCGATCTCGCGCTTTGCCGAATGCGTCATGGAAACCGAGGCCGATATCGCCGAGATGGGCCTGATCGCGCCGATCGTCGGCCATGCCGGCGACGGCAATTTCCACGTGCTTGTGCTGATGGATGTGAACGATCCCAAGGAGATCGCGCTGTCGGAAAAATTCGTCGCGCGGCTCAACATGCGGGCCATCGCCATGGACGGCACCTGCACCGGCGAGCACGGCATCGGCCAGGGCAAGATCGGCTTCCTGCGCCACGAGCTCGGCCACGGCGTCGACATCATGCGCACCATCAAGCAGGCGCTCGATCCGCTTGATATCATGAACCCGGGCAAGATCTTGCCGGGAAACTAACCGATTTTCCGACGCAAGGTTCGTAGGCGGCCAGTCTTGACCGCGCCACCATTCGGGCCGAGGCTTGGCCGGTAGCAGGGCCTGAAGCCAACAGGCGTGCCAGCGGAGGAGGATGCCATGGCGATTTCACGCAAGGAAGAAGCGCGCGCGCTGAGTGCCGACGAACACGATCTGGTGGAGAAGTCTCACCATCCGGCGGTGCAGGAGCTCTCCGACGCCGATCTTGCCGGCCTGGTCAAGCTGTTGCGGGAGCGGCGCGACAAGGCGCAGACCGAAGCACACCGCCGCCGGCGTGAGATCCGGGGCAAGGGCGCGGCGAAGGGCGCTACGCCTTCGAAGGCTGATGGCGGGTCGCAGCTCAAGCTTGCGGTGCTGGCCATGGCCATGCGGCGCCTGAATGGCGAGGCCGAGCGGCGCCGGCAACTGGCCGCCAGCGTTTCGCTGATCGAGAATGCGCGCAAGGCATTGGTGATGAAGCAAGGGGCGGCATCGGACGGCCCCGCCTTCAACTCGCGCACCGCGCGCAGGGGTATGCGGCCGGTGGCGAACCAGAGGGCGCCGGATCTGGTCCGGCCAATGGAACTCGGCCGGCAGCGCAGGGCGGCCAAGGTGGCACAGGCAAAGCGCGACGCACGCTGAATTCGCGGTGATCGCGGGCTGAAATCGTTGAGGACGCCTGCCTACCGTGCGGCAGGCTTCGCCTGTCCGCCCTCGACAAGCGTCTGCAGCATGGGGCGGGTTGGCGCGAAGAATGTCGTGCCGGTGTGCGGTGTGGAGAAATCGAGCAGGCGGTCGTAGGCGCCCGGCGGCTCGCCGATATACATGCGCTGCAGCATTTTTTCGGTGACCCAAAGATATCTGGAATAGCCGATGAAGTAGGTGCCGAACTCGTTCTGCCCCGGCCTGCCAAACGGCATGTTGTCGCGCAAAATATCGTACTCGTTGCCGGCGGCATCCTCGATGGTGGCCAGCGACTTGTGCGATTTGCGCGGCGCATCGTCATCGTCGATTTCGATGTTGTCGATCTTGGTGCGGCCGATGATCGCTTCCTGCTCGGGCGTCGGAATGCGCGCCCAGGCCTGCATGTCGTGGAGATATTTCTGGACGACGACATAGCTGCCGCCGGCGAAGTCGGCGTCTTCATCGCCGATGAGCGCAGAGGCGGGCAAGTCGAGGCCGGTCGGGTTGGCGGTCCCGTCGACGAAGCCGAGCAGGTCGCGCGCATCGAAATAGCGAAAGCCGGAAACCTCATCGATGACGCTTACGCCGTCACCGAGATTGTCGAGCAGGATGCGCTCGAACTCGAAGCACATATCGGGTCGCTCGGAGCGGATGTGGAAGAGGAGATCGCCGGCGGTCGAAGGCGCCGAATGAACGGCACCCTTGATCGGTGCGAACGGTTTCAGTTCCAGCGGCCGCCGGTCTGGAGAAAGACGATCCCAGAGATCGCGGCCGATGCCGGCAATGCACGACAGCCGCCCGGAGAGATCGCGGAACCCGACGGTTTTGATGAGATCGTCGAGCCCGCCGAGCACGGAGGCAACCTTGGCGAGCGCGCTCTGCTCGCTGGCGACGGCGACGACAAGAAAGACCGCCGAAAGGGACAGCGGAGCGTCGACACTTTGCGCATCGATCGGCACGCGATCCCAGTTCTTGCCCGACATCCGATTTCTCCGCTTCGCCGGGATTTGTTTCAGATCACCGGAGATCGCGCAACTGGATGAATTGCCTCTTTATCGACACGCGGATGCGGGTAGAGTGCGGCAGAATTTCAATCAACCCATTCGGAGCTGATGCTCGCACGCCTGTTCGTGATCTTCGGTGGCCTGTTCGTGCTGGTGCTGTGTGCGGCGCTGGTGGTGCCGTATTTTATCGACTGGACCGGCTACCGCGCCGACTTCGAGCGCGAGGCGAGCGCCATTCTCGGCCGCAAGGTGACCGTGCAGGGCGACGCCACCGCAAGGCTGTTGCCGTTTCCCTCGGTGACTTCTCGAATGTCGCCGTCGCCGGCGGCCCCAACGGCCAGCCGGCCATGACGGTCGAGACGTTTTCAATGGACGCGGAACTGGCGCCCTTCCTGCGCGGTGAAGTGCTGATCTTCGACATGCGGCTGGTGCGGCCGAAAGCGACCATCGATATCGCCAATGACGGCACGGTCGACTGGGCGATGCGGCCGTCCTCGCCCTTCGACCCCAGCCAGATCTCGATCGAGAAGCTGACGGTGACGGAGGGTCAGATCGAAGTTCGCCATGCCGCTGGCGGGCGCAGCCATCTGTTTTCCGAGATCAATTCGACCGTCTCGGCCAAGTCGCTGGCCGGCCCATGGCGCATGGACGGCACGCTGCGGCTGGACGGGTTGCGCACCGCGGTCACCGCGTCCACCGGCAAGGCCGAAGGCTCAGGACAGATGCGGTTTCGGCTGAAAGCCAATCCGGACGCGTATCCGCTGGTCATCGAGACCGACGGCAATGCCGGCATCGTCAATGGAGCCGCCGTCTACTCCGGCCAGTTCAAGATTTCAAATCCTGACAAGAATGGTGCCGACAAGAACAGCGCCGAGCTGCGCGGCACCGATGGCGAGACGGTGAAAGTCTCGGCCGGCAAGCCCGATC
>NZ_RZPL01000870.1:0-2172 GCF_004022805.1 Mesorhizobium sp. M7A.F.Ca.CA.002.04.1.1
CTGAGGCCGGCACAACGCTCATCCTGTGCTGGGACGGCGACATCAGTGTGCCCGCCGCTGAACCGGTTCGCCTCGGGCCGCTCGACACGCTGCTGTCCGGGCCGGTCAGCACCGGCCTGCTTGTCCAACCCGCCCATGAGGCAACGCTGTACGTGATCCGGATCCGCGCCATCGCCGGCAACGATTAACGCTTGTTTCCAAACATGATCGCGGTACCGGCGAAATATAGCGTAAGCTGCTGGCGGCATCACGAAAAAGCCTGAATCCTCTCCGCCGATCTGGCTGGCGGGAAGTGGGGTGCTTGTCTTTGAGTTTTGCTGAGAGACGACGCCCTGTCGTGGTGCGGAAACAAACTTTCGGCAAGTGGGGTTTATGCAACCAATTGCATTTGAACCGGTTTTAGGGCCATTGCCGTGGCGGTGACGCCGCTCAGTGCCCGCTTACGGAATTTTCAATGAATATTCAGACGAATCCTGCCCAAATCGAGAAGACAAGCGCGAGCTTCCCGGCCATCACCGAAGAGCCGATCCGCTCCAATTACCTGCCCGAAGAGCGCCTTCGGCTGCTCGGTGAAAGCCTGGCGAAAGGCGACCTCACAGATCTGTTCGGGCTGACGCCCTTCGATTTTCAGGCCCGTATCCGCGACAGCGCCAAGAAGATTTTGGAAGTCTACCGGTCGACCAATGCGGCGCAGGCGAGGGGCGAGACGATCACGCCGGCGGCACAATGGCTGCTCGACAACAATTACCTGGTCGAAGAGACCATTTTCCAGGTCAAGCGCGACCTGCCGCGCCGCTTCTATCGCCAGCTGCCGACCTTGAAACTGCCTGACGGCGGCAGCGTGCCGCGCGCGCTGGCGCTGGCCTGGACCTATGTCGCACATTCGGACAGTTCCGTTTCGGCGACGATGTTCAAGTCCATCGTCCAGGGTTTTCAGTCGGTCGAGCCGCTGAAGATCGGCGAACTCTGGGCGCTGCCTTCGCTGTTGCGCTTCGTGCTGATCGAAAATCTGCGCCGGCTGGCGGTCAGGGTCAATCGAACCCGTCAGATGCGTCAGATCGCCAACGATGTGGCAGACAAGGTCCTGGCCACCGACGACAGCGCCGACCGGCAGTCGATCCTGTCCAATTTCAGCGCACACGCACAGGACACCACCTTCGCCACCCAGCTGCTCTATCGCCTGCGCGATGGCTCGCAGAATGCCGGCAAGGCTCTGGAATGGCTGGAAGGCGAGCTCGAAAAGACCGGCTCCGATGCCGAGGAAATCATCATTTCCGAACATCACACGTTGTCCAGCGGCAATGTGACGACGGGCAACATCATTCGTGGCCTGCGCCTCATCAACGACGTCGATTGGACCGTGTGGTTCGAAGGCGTCAGCCGCATCGACACCGTGCTGCGCGAGCGTACCGATTTCGCCGCGCTCGACTTCTTCTCGCGCGACCAGTACCGGACCGCGATCGAGGAATTGGCGCGCCGCTCGAACCTTTCGGAATATCGCGTCGCCGAGAAGGCCATCGAGCTGGCCGGCCACGCCGCCAGCGATGGCGACGGCGACGTCGTTTTAACCGGGTCCGCCCACACCGATGTCGGCTTCTTTCTCGTCGGCCCACGCCGGCTCGAGCTGGAGAAGGCGATCGGCTATCGACCCACCATCAGCCAGACAGTCAAGCGTGCCTTCCGCAAGACCGGCTGGCTCGGCATCGTCGTACCGGTGTTTGCGCTGACGGCGCTGCTTCTCGTCCTCTCAGGCAACGCGCTTGCCAATCTCGGCCTGTCGGTGCCCTCGATCGTCCTCATGCTGGCGCTTTTTGCCGTGCCGGCCAGCGAGGGCGCGCTCGCCTTCTTCAACACGGTCGTTTCGCTGTTCCTGAAACCGACGCGCCTCGTCGGCTACGATTACCGGCACGGCGTGCCGCCCGAGGCGCGCACGCTGGTGGTGGTTCCGTCGCTGATCGGCTCGCGCGACGATGTCGAGGAAAACATCCGCAATATCGAGGTGCATCATCTCGCCAACACGGCCGATGAAATCCATTTCGCGCTGCTGTCGGACTGGCCGGACTCGAAGACCGAGATCGATGCTGCCGACACCGAAATCCTCGAATTCGCGCGTGCCGAGATCGCTCGTCTCAACGCACGCTATCCCTCCGAAGGCGCGCCGCGCTTCTATAT
>NZ_RZPL01000871.1:0-2166 GCF_004022805.1 Mesorhizobium sp. M7A.F.Ca.CA.002.04.1.1
GCCAGGGGAAGACATCGTCATGGGCGATCAGCGAGACGTCGCCCGGGATGCTCAAGCCGAGGTCGCGCACCGCACGCACGACGCCCAGCGCCATGATCAGGCTGGAGCAGGCGATCGCCGTCGGCGCGTCGTCCCCTTCCAGCAAACGCCTGGTGGCGCGGTAGCCGTTCTCCTCGGTCATATCGACCGAGCAGACATGGCGTTCGATCAATGTCAGTCCGCTCGCGGCGAGTGCCCGGCGCACGCCGCGTTCGCGATGGATGGCGAAGGTCTCGCGGCCGTCACCGTTGATCAGCGCCAGCCGCCGATGACCGAGCTGGATCAGCAGCCTGGCCGCTTCGTGGAAGGCGCCCTCATTGTCGATGTCGGTGAAGGCGTAGTCGAAATCGAAGCCCTCACTGCGGCCATGGACGATGAAGGGAATGCCGAGCGTGTTGACCAGCGCCACGCGCCGGTCAGCGGGCCTTGGAGAGGAGATATAAACAGCGTCGACCTGCCGGTTGGCGACGATGCGCCGGTAGGTCGTCTCCTGGTCGTCGGCGTCGGCCGGCGACAGCACAAGGTCGAGCTCGTGCGAGCGGGCATAGTCGCCAAGGCCGGACAGGAACTCGACGAAATGCGGATCGATGTCGACGGACGCACCGGTCGGCAGGACATAGCCGATCATGCCGGTCTTGCCGGTCGCCAGCCGGCGCGCGCTCGGGTTGGGCCGATAGCCATGGCGCTTGGCGGCATCCATGACACGCCTGCGCGTCTCCTCGTTGACCTCGGGATAGCCGTTCAGCGCGCGGCTTACCGTGGTTTGCGAAAGTGCCAGCATGTGGGCGAGCTGCTTGAGGTTCACGAAAGTCTCCATTCCCTCAAAGCGCTTTTAAATTGAATCGACCCAAGTGCCACCGGGGCCGAGCCATACGAAGCCCAACCATAGACGCGGTTTGGGCATGTTTGAAACAAAAATTGCTGCTGCACTGCCATAATAGCATGCTGCGACGCACTTTTAGGGCGAAAATGCGCGAACCTAAATCGATTGATTCGCCAGCCTCTTGACTTCCCCGCGATTCAATGGCGTGATCGAAAAAGCCAAAGCGCTTTGGAAGACTCTTCGAAAGGTTGCGGTTCCTTTCCGACTGAGTCACAGTCCTGCGGCGTCGGCGGGCGGAATGGAGGTTCCGTCCGGTGTGTGAGACCCACTGGGAGGAATACCGATGAAGAAAATGCTTTTGCTGGGTGCTGCGTTTGCCACGTTCGCCCTGAACGCGCCCGCGCAGGCCGAACTGAAGTTCAAGCCCGGCGAAGACAAGCGCTTCAACTGGGCGAACTACGAAGAGCTCAAGAAAGTCGACCTCAAGGGTGAAACGCTGTCGATCTTCGGACCGTGGCGCGGCGAGGACGAAGGCCTGGTGCGCGGCGTCCTCGACTATTTCTCGGAAGCCACCGGCGTCGAGATCAAATACTCCTCCTCGGAGAATTACGAGCAGCAGATCGTCATCGACACGCAGGCCGGCAGCCCGCCGAACATCGCCGTGCTGCCGCAGCCGGGCCTCATCCAGGACCTGGCGTCGAAGGGCCTTTTGACGCCGCTCGGTGACGACACCGCCAAATGGGTCAAGGACAATTACGGCGCCGGCCAGTCATGGGTCGATCTCGGCACCTTCAAGGACAAGGACGGCAAGCCGGGCTTCTTCGCCTTCCCTTACAAGGCCGACGTGAAGTCGCTGGTCTGGTACTCGCCGGACAATTTCGAGGAAGCCGGCTACAAGGTGCCGAAGACCCAGGAAGAACTCGCCGATCTCGAAAAGAAGATCATCGCCGATGGCGGCAAGCCGTGGTGCATCGGCCTCGGCTCCGGCGGTGCCACCGGCTGGCCGGCAACCGACTGGGTCGAAGACCTGATGCTGCGCACCCAGCCTCCGGAGGTCTACGACAAATGGGTGAAGAACGAGATCCCGTTCAACGATCCGGCGGTGGTCAACGCCATCGACATTTTCGGCAAGATCGCGACCGACGACAAGATGGTCGACGGCGGCGCCAAGGCGGTTGCGGCGACCGACTTCCGCGACAGCCCGAAGGGCCTCTTTTCGGTGCCGCCGAAATGCTACCTGCACCACCAGGCATCGTTCATTCCGACCTTCTTCCCGGAAGGCACCAAGGTCGGCCAGGACGCGG
>NZ_RZPL01000872.1:0-2166 GCF_004022805.1 Mesorhizobium sp. M7A.F.Ca.CA.002.04.1.1
CTCCTGGGGCCCGACCTACGCTTTTCCCCGCCACGGCCAAGGCGACCAGGCCGACTGGCTGCGCGACACCAACCAGCGCACCATGGCCTTCGCCATGGTCGAGACGCGTGCAGCCCTCGATGCGCTCGATGGCATCCTCGACACGCCCGGCATCGACGGCATCTTCCTGGGCCCGTCGGATTTCTCGATCGCCTGGAGCAATGGCGCCACGGTCAATTCGACGCTGGAAAGCATGATGGAGACGGTGGCGTCGGTGGCCGAGCGCACCCGCAAGGCCGGCAAACATGCGGCGATCTACGTTGTCGAGCCGGCAATTGCCGGCCGGGTCGTGTCGATGGGCTATCGCCTGCTGGCCATGGGCTCGGAGCATGCGCTGATTTCACTGGGCGCAAAGACCCTGCTCAAGGGCATCAAGGATTCGATCGGATCCTGAACCCGAACCGGACGCACTGCCGTCACAGCGCCGGGCGGTTAGGCGCTCGACGCCGCAGGCGCCGCGGCGATAGGTCCGCCGCGCCTGAACCTGTTGAACAGGGCGCCGACCATCTGGACCCACCAGTTGTTGAAGGTCATGAGCGGCAACGCCGCGAGGATCGAACCCAGTATGGCGGCGGCGGCGCCGAGTGCGGTGGAACCGCTTGTCAACAAAACCCATGACCCCAATGAGCAGATAACGGGTACATGCACGAGGTAGAGTGGGAAGGACAGCTCGCCCAGAAAACGTGCCACCTTACCCGAGAACCATGATAAAGGCTCATCCACACTCAGCACCGCGTAGACCAACATGACGCTTGCCGGGATGGCCACGCAGGCTTGCCGCAGGCCCACATCGGAAGCCACGTCAAGCACGGCGAACGGGCGATATATGCCCACGGCACTCCCCGCATAACCCAGCAGCGCCAGGGAAACCATCACCATGGCGCCTCTCACCCACCGATTCGGGCGAAAATCCATGGCGAGAAGCGGATAGAGCAAGAGGCTGGCCGGAAAGGCACAAAGAAAGTAACTGACTTGCAGCGCCAGGAACACGACTGCTGCTATGCAGACCCAGAACGATAACGTCCAGCGGCCTTGAAGGAAAAAGACGATCGGGGCGAGGGCGAAGGTCAGCATGCTCCCCCAGAACTCGACCGTCATGGTCCACAGACTGCTGTCATAATAGTTGTCGCCGTAGATGAACGTCCGCCACGCCCCTTGCAGAAACGCGTCGGCGAAACTCGCAGTCTCCGGCGATAGCACCTTTGAAGCATTGCCGAAACTTCTCAGCCAGTCGGATTGGGTGACGGCGGCCGCATCCTTGATGAAATACAGGTCGAGCTTGAAGATGATGCAGGATGCCAGCGTCGTAACGAGTACCGGGCCGGCCAGGCGTGGCAGGCGCTTGATCGCACCCAACCGCAGATCTTGTGCCTTGCTGGTCTGAAAATAACGCTTCACGAGCACGTAGGAAGACAGGACGAAAAACAGGTAGACGGCGGAGCCGCCATTGAACGCGACGAAAGCCAGGCTTGTTTTGAGCGATTGCCCGGCCAAGTCTCCCTCGCCTTCCATCAATGGCGCAAAAGCACCCAAACAATGCCCATTCAGAACTACGAGCGCGGCGACACCTCTTAACAATTCGAGTGAAGCATCCTTGGCCAAGTATGGGCTTTCTTTGAATAATTGCTATTTAGTACGCGCGAATATAATCGTTCGGCGAACAGAGTTCGCCGTTGCTGGAGAGATTATCGCGATCTGCATTAAATTATTGTTCACGCAAGCCGGATGGCCTGCCGAGCAGCTTCGTGTTCAGGCTTTGACCGTATATATTACAGGTCCGTCAGGAACTTGGCGAAGGTCATGGAGCCTTCGGGCCAAGGGCCGAATCCTGAATCCTCGCTGAGATGCCCGGTCTCGCCGGCGTCGATGAACAGCGAGCCCCAGGCCCCGGCAATGTCCTCGGCGACATCGAAGGCGCAGAACGGGTCGTTGCGGCTGGCGATCACGATCGAAGGAAAAGGCAGCGGTTCGCGCGGGTAGGGGCCGAAGGTCATCAGGTGCCTTGGCTTGATCTTTGGATTGGCGACATCGGGCGGCGCCACGAAAAAGGCCCCGGCGACCGGCTTGCGGAATTGCGGAATGGCTTGCACTGCGGTGGCGACGCCAAGTGAGTGCGCGACCAGGACG
>NZ_RZPL01000873.1:0-2160 GCF_004022805.1 Mesorhizobium sp. M7A.F.Ca.CA.002.04.1.1
CCGCTGGGCGACGCAGGCGCAGAAGGAAAAATACCTGCCGCCGCTGTGCTCGGGCGAGCGAGTCGGCGCGCTGGCGATGTCGGAATCCGGCGCCGGCTCGGACGTCGTCTCGCTGAAGCTGCGCGCCGAAAAGCGCAATGACCGCTACGTGCTCAACGGCACCAAGATGTGGATCACCAACGGGCCGGACGCCGAGACGCTGGTGGTCTATGCCAAGACGGATCCGGACCAGAAATCGCGCGGCATCACCGCCTTCATCGTCGAGAAGGCTTTTGCCGGATTTTCCGTGGCGCAAAAGCTCGACAAGCTCGGCATGCGCGGCTCCAACACCGGCGAGCTGGTGTTTAGGGATGTCGAGGTGCCCTTCGACAACGTGCTGCATGAGGAAGGGCGCGGCGTCGAAGTGCTGATGTCTGGCCTAGACTATGAGCGCACGGTGCTTGCCGGCGGCCCGATCGGCCTGATGGCGGCGTGCCTCGACGTGGCAATCCCCTATGTGCATGAGCGCAAGCAGTTCGGACAGGCGATCGGCGAGTTCCAACTGGTGCAGGGCAAGCTGGCCGACATGTACACGACGCTGAATGCCGCGCGCGCCTATGTCTATGCCGTCGCCGCCGCCTGCGATCGTGGCCAGACGACGCGCAAGGATGCCGCCGGCTGCGTGCTGTTTGCCGCCGAGAAGGCGACGCTGATGGCGCTCGACGCCATCCAGCTGCTTGGCGGCAACGGCTACATCAACGACTATCCAACCGGCCGCCTGTTGCGCGATGCCAAGCTCTACGAGATCGGCGCCGGCACCAGCGAAATCCGCCGCTGGCTGATCGGCCGCGAGATCATGGCGGAGGGGGTGTAGGTATGGCCACGTTGCAAACCCAGATCTCCCCCTCCTCCGAAACCTTCCGTGCCAACGCCGAGCGCATGCGGGCGCTGGTCGCCGACATTGCGGAAAAGGCCGCCACCGTCGAGCTCGGCGGTTCGGAGGAAGCGCGTGAGCGCCATGTCTCGCGCGGCAAGCTTCTGCCGCGCGAGCGCCTTGCGCAATTGCTGGATGTCGGCTCACCCTTCCTCGAGATCGGCCAGTTCGCGGCATGGTCGATGTATGGCGAGGAGATCTCTTCGGCCGGCATGATCGCCGGCATCGGCCGCGTCGAAGGCACCGAGGTGATGGTCGTCGTCAACGACGCCACCGTGAAGGGCGGCACCTATTATCCGCTGACCGTGAAGAAGCATTTGCGGGCGCAGGAGATCGCACTGCAGAACAATCTTCCCTGCATCTACCTCGTCGACAGCGGCGGCGCCAATCTGCCCAACCAGGAGGAGGTGTTTCCCGACCGCGAGCATTTCGGCCGCATCTTCTACAACCAGGCCAACATGTCGGCATCAGGCATTCCGCAGATCGCCTGCGTCATGGGTTCGTGCACGGCGGGCGGCGCCTATGTGCCGGCAATGTCCGACGAGACGATCATGGTGCGCAATCAGGCAACCATCTTCCTCGGCGGCCCGCCGCTGGTGAAGGCGGCGACGGGCGAGGATGTCAGTGCCGAGGATCTCGGCGGTGCGGATGTGCACACCAGGCTTTCCGGTGTTGCCGACCACTATGCGCTGGACGACGACCATGCCCTCGCCATCTGCCGGCGCATCGTCAAGAACCTGAATCGGAACAAGACTGTAAGCCTGAACTCTAGGAGAGCGATTCCGCCGCTTCATCCGGCGGATGAACTTTATGGCATCGTGCCGACCGACCTGCGCCAGCCCTATGACGCGCGCGAGGTCATCGCGCGCGTCGTCGACGGTTCCGAATTCGACGAGTTCAAGCAGAATTACGGCACCACGCTGATCACCGGCTTTGCCCATCTCCATGGCGTGCCGGTCGGCATCATCGCCAACAACGGCGTGCTGTTTTCCGAAAGCGCGCTGAAGGGCGCGCACTTCATCGAACTGTGCTGCCAGCGCAAAATTCCATTGGTCTTCCTGCAGAACATCACCGGCTTCATGGTCGGTCGAAAATATGAAGCAGGCGGCATCGCCAAGGATGGCGCCAAGCTGGTGATGGCGGTTGCCACCGCCAGGGTGCCGAAGGTGACTGTCATCATCGGCGGTTCGTTCGGCGCCGGCAATTACGGCATGTGCGGCCGCGCCTATTCACCGCGCTTCCTGTGG
>NZ_RZPL01000874.1:0-2135 GCF_004022805.1 Mesorhizobium sp. M7A.F.Ca.CA.002.04.1.1
CCTTGCGCAGATCCTCTTCGAGAGCGCGCGAGATCAGGCCGCGGCCATGGAGGCCGACCTGGCGAAGTTCGCCGAGGGCCGCGCCGGCATCGATGCGGCAGTAACCAACCAGGTGCAGAAGCTGGCCGAAGGCCGCAGCCTGATCTCGCGCGCTCTCGAAGAGGATCTGCGCAAGGTCAATGAATCGCGGGCGGCCATCGATGCATCGCTCGGCAGCCATCTCGAAAGGCTGGAAGAAGGTCGCAACAGGCTCTCTATTGCCTTGAATGAAGACTCCGGGAAGCTGGTGCAAGCTCGTACGATCATTGATGAAATGGTCGCCGGACATGTCGGAAAACTCGCCGAGGGCCGCAACATTCTGTCGCGCGCTTTGGAAGCCGATCTCGGAAAACTGTCCGACAGCCGCGCCGACATCGACGGTCTGGTCGCCGGTCAGGTGGAAAAAATCGCCGAAGGCCGCGCCGTGCTCGCCAAGGCGTTGGAAAACGACATCGTCGGCATCAAGAGCCTCATCGAAACCCATTCCGCCAAACTGGCGGAAGACCGCACGCAGCTTTCCCATTCGCTCGACAATGATCTGTCCGGCATACGCGGCCTGATCGAAAGCCATTCGGGACGGTTGGCCGAGGACCGCAGCCTGCTGTCGCAGACCCTTGAAGCCGACCTTGCCAAGCTGGCCGAAAGCCGTTCGAGCATCGACGGTCTGGTCGCCGGTCAGGTCGAGAAGCTGGCGGAAGGCCGCGACATTCTCAAGCGCGCGCTGGAATCCGACCTGAACACGATCAAGGGCGTTATCTCAAGCCAGTCGGAAAAGCTGGCCGAGGATCGCGGTCAGCTTTCCCGGGTCCTGGAAGCCGACCTGCAGAATGTGAACAGCGTCATCGCCGATCACATGAACAAGCTTGTCCAAGACCGCTCCGCCCTGTCCAGGGCCCTTGAGGACGACCTCGCCAAGCTGGCCGACAGCCGTTCCAGCATCGACGGGTTGGTTGCGGGTCAGGTCGAGAAGTTGTCCGAGGGCCGAGATATCCTGCGGCGCGCTCTGGAATCCGACCTCAACGCGATCAAGGGGACCATTGCCGACCAGTCGCAGAAACTGGTCGATGACCGGGCACAGTTCGCCCGGGCACTCGAGGCTGACCTCGAAAGCGTCAATGGCTTGGTCAACAGCCATTCCGAAAGGCTCGTCCAGGATCGTTCGACGCTGTCGAAAGCGCTTGAAGCCGACCTCGAAAACGTCGGTGGCCTCGTTAACAGCCACGCGGAAAGGCTTGTCCAGGAGCGCTCGACCCTGTCCAAGGCGCTCGAGGACGATCTTGCCAAACTGGCCGAGAGCCGCTCAAGCATCGACGGTCTGGTCGCCGGCCAGGTCGAGAAACTCGCCGAAGGTCGCGATGTTCTCAAGCGCGCGCTGGAAGCCGATCTCGCCAAGCTGGCCGAAAGCCGCTCCAGCATCGACGGTCTGGTTGCCGGCCAGGTCGAGAAGCTGGCCGAGGGCCGCGACATTCTCAAACGCGCCCTCGAAGCCGACCTGCAGAAGCTGACCGAAAGCCGCAGCGACATCGACGACGTCATCGCCGGACATGTCGGCAAGCTGTCCGAAGGCCGCAATATGTTGACCCGCGCGCTGGAAGACGATCTCGGCAAGCTCGCCGAGACCCGCAAGGACGTTGACCGCTCGCTGTCGGGCCATATCGACCAGATCGCTGCCAGAAGCACCGGCATTTCCGACGCGATCGCTGCCGATGTCGAGAAGATCGAGCAGGCGTTCAGTCGCCAGACCGGCATCATCGAGGAGCGCGCCGGCACCATGGAACGTGCGCTCTCGACAGGCGTCGACAACGTCCGCGCCGTGCTCGAGAAGAGCGCCGTGTTTGTCGCCGGCGCCCTGCGCGAAAAGGTGCTGGAAGTCACCAGCACCCTGCACGAGCAGGCCGGTGCCGCGTTCAGCGACGCCGACCGCAAGATCGCCGAGCGCGCCGAGCAGACCTCCGCGGCCCTGCTGGCGCGGGCCGAAGACATCGCCCGCACCTTCGAGGAGGCCGACCGTCGCCTGCACGCCCGTGCAGAAGATACGTCGAACGCCTTGCTTGCCCGCGCGGACGACACGTCCAGCTCGCTGCTGGCCCGTGCCC
>NZ_RZPL01000875.1:0-2130 GCF_004022805.1 Mesorhizobium sp. M7A.F.Ca.CA.002.04.1.1
GATCCGATCCCCCCTGAGCGCCACGAAGCCGGTCTCCCGCCGCGCCTTGTCCCGCAGAGTGTCGGCGGTCAAAAGGTGGGCCGAGGAGGGCGGGTCGATGACGTCGTCCATCGAGGCGAAGGCACGCATGATCAATGCGAGCACATCGTCCCAACGGTCGAAATCGGTCGGGATCCGCCTGATGGAGACTGCTTCGATCAGGTCCAAGAATTCAGCTTCTCTTGTAACGGATGGTGTCGAAGCGCGCCGCCAGCCCATCATAAAGCAGCAGCCGGCCGACCAGCGGTTCGCCCACGCCGGTGATCAGCTTGACCGCCTCCATGGCCTGCAGCGTGCCGATGACGCCGGTCAGCGCGCCAAGCACGCCGACTTCGGCGCAGGACGGCACCAGGCCCGGCGGTGGCGCCTCGGGAAACAGGTCACGATAGCCTGGGTTGGGCTTGCCGTCCTTGCCGTCTTCGAATGGCTTCAGCACCGTGACCGAGCCGTCGAAGCGTCCGACGGCGGCATGCACCAGCGGTTTCCCAGCGCTCGCGCAGGCATCGGCCACGGCGTAGCGCGTTTCGAAATTATCGGAACCGTCGACGACGATGTCATAGCGGGCGACGAGGGCAGGCGCATTGTCCGTGGTCAGCCGGAACGTATGCGGTTCGACTGTGGTATTGGGATTGATGCGGGCGATTGCCGCCTTGGCGCTGTCGGTTTTCAGCAGGCCGACAGTGTCGGTGCCGTGAATGACCTGACGCTGCAGGTTGGAGAGCGAAACGGTGTCGTCATCGACCACGCCGAGCGTGCCGACGCCGGCGGCGGCAAGATATTCAAGCACCGGGGCGCCCAGCCCGCCGGCGCCGATGACCAGCACCCGGGCCTGCTTCAGCCTCTGCTGTCCGGCGCCGCCGATTTCCGGCAGCACGATGTGGCGGGCATAGCGTTCGATCTCGTCTGCGGTCAGGGCGGCAGTGGTCATTGCCTGATCATACAGGCACGGAAAAACCTTGTCAGGGGTCTTCGGTTGGCCCAACCGTCCCGTGGTCGACGGTCAGGAATTGCGCACGGCCCTGGAGACTGGAAAACAGCGCAGCATCGGTTCCTGTCATGAATGCCTGGCAGTTCAGTTCCTCCAGGATGGAAAACAGCGCCGCGCGCCGCCCGCTGTCGAGATGCGCAGCGATCTCGTCGAGCAGCAGGATCGGCGTCATGCCCGACATTTCGCCGGTCAGCCTCGCGTGCGACAGCACGATGCCGACCAGCAGCGCCTTCTGCTCGCCGGTCGAGCAGAGCTCGGCCGGCATCGCCTTGGGGCGGTGCCGAACCACCAGGTCCGAACGGTGCGGGCCGTCGAGCGTACGTCCGGCGGCGCGATCGCGCTCGCGGCCCTCGGCAAGCGTCCGACGGAAGCGTTCCTCCACATCGACCGCCGGCGCCACGGCAATCTCGGCTTCCAGCTCGCCTGAAAGGCCGATATCGGCTTGCGGAAACGGTCCCGTGTCGGGCAGCCTGTCGATCATGGCGGCCAGCAGGCGCACCATCTCGGCGCGCGCCGCGGCAATCGCCACACCGGTTTCGGCCATCTGCGTCTCGATAGCGTCGAACCAGCGGTCGTCCCGAGAGCTTTCGGTAAGCAGTCGGTTACGACCGCGCATCGCCTTCTCGTAGTCGATCGCACGTTGCCCGTGGCCGGGGTCGATCGCCAGCACCAGCCGGTCGAGGAAGCGCCGGCGATCCGCGGCCGGTCCGGTGAATAACGCGTCCATGGCTGGCGTCAGCCAAACCACGCGCAGCCATTCCAGCATGTCCTCGGCCGAACGCGCCGAAGCTCCGTTGATGCGTACCCGCCTGCCGCCTTCGCCGGCGGTGTCACCGCCGGAAATGCCTGTTCCGATCTCGACCTGGCCATCAGGTCCGTCGAGCCGGGCATGCAGCGCAAAGCCGCCGTCGCCGCCCTCGCGCGCGACATCGGCGTAGGGCGCGCGGCGCAAGCCACGTCCCGGTGTCAAAAAGGAGATCGCTTCGAGGAGATTGGTCTTGCCGGCGCCGTTGTCGCCGGAAAAAACCACGGCACCTGGCGCCAGATCGATCGTCAGCGCCGCATAGTTGCGGAAATTAGTAAGTGTTAGCTTACTTATATGG
>NZ_RZPL01000876.1:0-2121 GCF_004022805.1 Mesorhizobium sp. M7A.F.Ca.CA.002.04.1.1
CGGTGGTGACCAGCAACACGATCAGCACGACGAGCGCGATAGCAAGTGCGGCGTTGATGAAGTGGCGTGCGCCGATCATGATCGGCTTGCCGGACATGCGGCCATCGAGCTTGAGGAAAGCGATGACCGAGCCGGTGAAGGTGATGGCGCCGATGGCGACGCCAAGGCTCATCTCGATCAGGGCCTGGGCATGAATGTCGCCATCCGTGCCGATGCCGAAGCTTTCCGGGGCATAGATCGCGGCAGCCGCCACCATGACGGCGGCGAGGCCGACCAGCGAGTGGAAGGCAGCGACCAGCTGCGGCATCGAGGTCATGGCGATGCGGCGCGCGGTAACGGCGCCGACGCCGCCGCCAATGGCAAGGCCGAGCACGATCAGGCCGAAGCGGCCGGCGGACGGGGTCGCCAGAGCCAGTGTGGTGGCGATGGCAATACCCATGCCGATCATGCCGTAGAGATTGCCCTGGCGGCTGGTGGTCGGATGCGACAGGCCGCGCAGCGCCATGATGAACAGGACACCGGAGACGAGGTAGAGGAAGGACGCGAAGTTGGCGTTCATGGCGCTCTACTTGTCCTTCTTCTTGTACATGGCCAGCATGCGCTGGGTGACGAGGAAGCCGCCGAAGATGTTGACCGAAACCAGCATCAGCGCGACGAAGCCGAAGCCCGCGGCAATGCCGGAGGCGGCGATGCCGACGGCAAGCAGCGCGCCGACGACGATGACCGAGGAGATGGCATTGGTGACGGCCATCAGCGGCGTATGCAGTGCGGGGGTCACCGACCAGACGACGTAGTAGCCGACGAAGATCGCCAGGACGAAGATGGCGAAGCGGAAGACGAAGGGATCGATGGCGCCGCCGGAGAGCGCATGCGCGGCATCACCGGCCGCGTCAGTGCCGCCGGGCGCGGTCGCCAGATTGTGCACCGCCAGCCGGACGGCGGCGGAGGCCTGGTCGAGCTGGTCGAGGGCTTTCTGCAGGGTCTGGTCCATCACGCGATCCCTTTCGGCTTCGACGAGGGCGACTTGGGTGCGGCCGCCTTCTTGGGCGCGGCTTTCTTGGGCGAAGCATCGGCGACCATGGTCTTGGCCGGGATCGCGGCCGGCTCGACATATTGGCCCTTTGCCGGCTGCTGGTCGGCTTTCACGAAAGCCGGATGAACCACCTTGCCGCCATCGGTCAGCATCGTTGCCTTGACCAGATCGTCGTCGCGATTGATGGCAAGCGTCTTGGCCGTCTTATCGACCAGCGTCTCGAGAAAGGCGAACAGGTTCCTGGCATAAAGCAGCGAGGCCGACGCCGCGATGCGGCCAGGCACATTGAGATGGCCGACAATCTTGACGTTGTTGGCGGTGGTGACCACCTTGCCGGCTTCGGCGCCCTCGACATTGCCGCCGCGCTCGACCGCGAGGTCGACGATCACCGAGCCCGGCTTCATCGAAGCGACCATCGCCGCCGAGACCAGCTTGGGCGCCGGCCGGCCGGGAATGAGCGCCGTGGTGATGACGATATCCTGCTTGGCGATGTGCTCTGATGTGAGTGCCGCCTGCTTGGCCTGATATTCCTTCGACATTTCCTTGGCGTAGCCGCCGGCCGTTTCGGCCGCCTTGAATTCCTCGTCCTCGACCGCGAGGAACTTGGCGCCGAGCGAGGCGACCTGTTCCTTGGCGGCGGGGCGAACGTCGGTGGCGGTGACAACCGCACCAAGCCGGCGCGCGGTGGCGATCGCCTGCAGGCCGGCGACGCCAACGCCCATGATGAAGACCTTCGCCGCCGGCACCGTGCCGGCCGCCGTCATCATCATCGGCAAGGCGCGGTCATATTCCGAAGCCCCGTCGATCACCGCCTGATAGCCGGCCAAATTGGCCTGCGAGGACAAAACGTCCATCGACTGCGCGCGGGTGATCCGGGGCATGAATTCCATCGAGAAAGCGGTGACGCCGGCCTTGGCAAGAGCTGCCACGGCGGCATCGTTGCCGTAGGGGTCCATGATGGCGATCACAGCCGCGCCGGGCTTGTAGCTCTTCAGCTCGGCATCACCAGGCCGGCGCACCTTCAGCACCACATCGGCCTTGGCGACATCGGAAGCCTTGCCGATAGCAGCGCCGGCGCTCGCATAGTC
>NZ_RZPL01000877.1:0-2113 GCF_004022805.1 Mesorhizobium sp. M7A.F.Ca.CA.002.04.1.1
GTTGAGCAGCGTCGTCTTGCCGGAGCCGGATTCGCCGACGACAGCCAGGACTTCGCCCGGCCACAGGTCGAAGGAGACGTTGTCGCAGCCGACGCGCGAACCGTAGAATTTAGAAAGTGCTGCGACACGCAGCAGCGGTTCGTCGGTCATTGCGCCGGCTCCCTTGTTCCCGAGGCAAGATGGTTTTCCGGGGCAAGATGGCCGCGATAGCCGTCCGCTCGCCGCTTCTCGCAATGGTCCGTGTCGGAGCAGACGAACATGTGGCCGCCATGGTCGTCGAGGATGACTTCGTCGAGATAGACGTTCTCGGCCGCGCACAGCGCGCAGGGCTGGTCGAAGGTCTGGACCTCGAACGGATGATCCTCGAAGTCGAGGCTGACCACTTCGGTGAAAGGCGGCACCGCGTAGATGCGCTTTTCGCGGCCGGCGCCAAACAGCTGCAGGGCCGGCGAGCGGTGCATCTTGGGATTGTCGAATTTCGGCGTCGGCGAGGGGTCCATCACATAGCGGCCCTCGACCTTGACCGGATAGGCATAGGTGGTGGCGATGCGGCCGTGCTTGGCGATGTCCTCGTAGAGCTTGACGTGCATGAGGCCATATTCCTCCAGCGCGTGCATTTTGCGCGTTTCGGTCTCGCGCGGTTCGAGGAAGCGCAGGGGTTCGGGGATCGGCACCTGGTAGACCAGCACCTGGGCCGCCGTCAGCGGATGCTCGGGAATGCGGTGGCGGGTCTGGATGATTGTGGCGCTGGCAGTGTCGGTCGTCACCGCGACATTGGCGACCTTCTTGAAGAAGGCGCGGATCGACACCGCATTGGTGGTGTCGTCGGCGCCCTGGTCGATGACCTTCAGCACATCGTCCGGGCCGATGATCGAAGCGGTGACCTGGACGCCGCCGGTGCCCCAGCCGTAGGGCATCGGCATTTCGCGCGAAGCGAACGGCACCTGGTAGCCGGGAATGGCGATGCCCTTGAGGATCGCCCGGCGGATCATCCTTTTGGTCTGCTCGTCGAGATAGGCGAAGTTGTAGGTGGCGATGTCGGTCATGGCGATCACATCCACATTGTGCTATCGAATTGGCGTCCAGGACGCGGATACAGGGGCGAATTCAGATGAACTCGACCGGATGGATGCATCTCGGAATTCTGTTGGTGGTGTTCGCCGGCGTCGTTCTCTTCTTCCTTCGGCGCATGATTCTGCCCGGCCCCAAAGAAGGCTCTCAAGGTGAGTCCGTGGGCGTCGGCAATGGTGATTACTCCGGGTATGACGGCTATGGCGGTCATTCCCACGATGGTGGCGGCCATGGTGGCGTCGGGCACTAAATTCATTCCGCAGCCTCCGATCCCCTGGCATAGCGCGCCAGCCGCTCATTGAGCGTGCCGGTGTGCAGTTCGAACATGTGGTTGTCTTCGTCGTAGAAATAGATCGAGCGGCCTTCACCCTCGACGCGCGGGCGCGGCGGGCGCATGTCGAGGCCGAGCCTGCCGATGCGCTCGGCATAGCGGTCGAAATCGGCGTCATCGATCTTGAAGGCGATGTGGTTGTAGCTGCGCTCCGGCAAGGGTTCGCCCTCCATGATGGCGACCCAGATGTCACCGATCAGGAAGAATTTTTCGGGCGACAGCGAGAACTGCCTGGCGTCGCTGACATAGACTTCGCGTGCGTCGAATACGCCCTCGAGGATTTCGGTCATCCGCTCGAGATCGCGGACGATGAAGGTCATGTGGGAAAGGCCCTCGATCATTCCGCGGCCTCCCGCTTCTCTTCGACCTTCACGGGGTTTTGGCGGGCGTCATATTCGGCACGCATGCGGCGCACGAGATCGAGTTCGGCCTGGAAATCGACATAGTGCGGCAGCTTCAGATGCTCGACGAAGCCGGTCGCCTGGACATTGTCGGAGTGCGAGATGACGAACTCCTCGTCCTGGGCCGCGGCGACGACATCCTCGCCGAGCTCCTTCGCGCGCAGCGCCCGGTCGCAGAGTGCCACGGCCATCGCCTTGCGTTCGCTCTGGCCGAAGACCAGGCCGTAGCCGCGGGTGAATTGCGGCGGCGCCTTGGCCGAGCCTTTGAACTGGTTGACCATCTGGCATTCGGTGCCGCTCGGCACTGTCC
>NZ_RZPL01000878.1:0-2103 GCF_004022805.1 Mesorhizobium sp. M7A.F.Ca.CA.002.04.1.1
GTCGATGGCCATCTGCACGCCGCGCTGGAATTCCTGGCCGTCCGCCGCGGCAGGGCCGGTGAGCGGCGCAAGCAGGCCGATCTTGACGACGTCGGCAAAGGCGGGGGCGGCTGATGCGGCAAACATGCCGATCAACGTCGTGCTCATCAGCATATGGCGGATTCGACTTGCGGCGGATTTGGGCTTCATCGTGCTGTTCCCTGTTTTCCTCCCGTTCATCGGGAGTTGGATAATTGACAATCTACGCATAATTGTTCTTATTTGAAAAGGATTTTTCAACGCAACCTGGCCGGGAAGATGGTTCCCGCAAAGGTATGGAAGCCGTGGCGCTTTGCTGCGCAACTGCATTAAAACAGGGCAAGTCCCGACGGAGCGGACAATGACGATCTCGCAGAAGACCCTTGAAACCAGCCACGGCAAGATCGCGGTGCGTGAGACCAGCGGCCAGGGAACCGCTGTCATGCTGATCCACGGCAATTCATCTTCCAGTGCCGTTTTCCGCAACCAGTTGGACGGCCCGTTGGGCGAGCGATATCACCTCATCGCTCCCGACCTACCCGGCCATGGAGCGTCCGGCGATGCGATCGATCCAGAGCGTTCCTACAGCATGGAAGGCTATGCCGATGCCATGACCGAAGTGCTCGGGCTGCTCGGCATCGACAAGGCCATCGTCTTCGGCTGGTCGCTCGGCGGCCATATCGGGCTTGAGATGATCGACCGCTTTCCCGGCCTGCTTGGCTTGATGATCACCGGCACGCCGCCTGTCTCGCCCGAGGAGGTCGGTAGCGGATTCAAGCCGAGCCCGCATATGCATCTCGCCGGGCAGGAGACCTTCACCGGCGCCGACGTGGAGGCCTATGCGCGCAGCACTTGCGGCGAGCCGTTCGAGCCGTTTCTCATCGACACGGTGGCGCGCACCGATGGACGGGCGCGGCGCCTGATGTTCGAAAAGTTCGCGGCCGGCACTGGCCGGAACCAGCGCGAGATCGTGGCCGGCAAGACGCCGCCGATCGCCGTTCTGAACGGCATCGACGAGCCATTCGTCAACACCGATTTCGTCTCCGCTGTGAAATTCTCCAATCTATGGGAAGGCAAGACCCATCTGCTCGACAAATCCGGCCACGCGCCGTTCTGGGATTCGCCGGATCGCTTCAATCCGGTCCTCGCCCGCTTCCTGGCAAGCGTCGACATAGCGTAGGTCCGTCGGAAACCGGCGCCACGGACCCGCCTTCGCGTTGGGTGGGTGACAATCACGCGCATCTGTCGTATATTGACATAAAGATATCCTTATGTGACATGAAAAGGCCTGTCGCCAAAGGGATAAAAAATGTCGCAGAATTCTGCCTCGCTGGACGCATTGTTCGGCCCCGTCGCGGCAAAACCGGACGGCCCGGAAGTGCTTGCCGCGCTGACAGCGGCGGCACGCGAGCGCATTCTCATCCTCGACGGCGCCATGGGCACCCAGATCCAGGGCCTCGGGTTTAACGAGGACCAATTCCGCGGCGAGGCTTTCGCCGGCTGCGCCTGCCATCAGCAGGGCAACAACGACCTTTTGATCCTGACCCAGCCCGGGGCGATCGAGGAGATCCATTATCAATACGCCATCGCAGGCGCCGACATCCTGGAGACCAATACTTTCTCCTCGACCTCGATCGCCCAGGCCGACTACGGCATGGAAGATGCCGTCTATGCGCTGAACCGCGATGGCGCGCGGCTGGTCAGGCGCGCCGCTGTTCGGGCCGAGCAGCAGGACGGCAAACGAAGGTTTGTCGCCGGAGCGCTCGGGCCGACAAACCGCACCGCCTCGATGTCGCCCGACGTCAACAATCCCGGCTATCGCGCCGTGACCTTCGACGATTTGCGCCTCGCCTATGGCGAGCAGCTGCGCGGGTTGATCGATGGCGGCGCCGACATCATCCTGATCGAGACCATCTTCGACACGCTGAACGCCAAGGCGGCGATCTTCGCGGCGGAAGAGATCTTCATCGAGAAGGGCGTGCGCCTGCCCGTGATGATATCGGGCACCATCACGGACCTCTCCGGCCGCACGCTGTCGGGCCAGACGCCGACCGCCTTCTGGCATTCGGTGCGCCATGCCAACCC
>NZ_RZPL01000879.1:0-2102 GCF_004022805.1 Mesorhizobium sp. M7A.F.Ca.CA.002.04.1.1
GCTGCTGCGGCTGGAGCGAGTGCGGTTCGAGCCCTATCGGCTGGTATCCGCAACTCCGACCGACCAAGAAACAGGCAGCCCCTTTGACCAGCAATCGTCGCGGAATGTCGGACGCATGTGCGATTTCATCGCCGAAAACTTCCTCTATGACATCGATTGCGTGAACATCGCCGCGGCCGCCGACATCCATCCCAAATACGCCATGAGCCTGTTCAAGAAATCCACCGGCATGACGCTCAATGAGTATGTGAACCTGTTGCGGCTGAGCTATGCGCAGGCGCTTTTGATGCATCAGGACGCCAATGTGCTGCGTGTCGCCATGGATTCGGGTTTCGGCTCGCTCAGCGCCTTCAACAAGTCGTTCCGCAAGCTCGCCGGCATGTCGCCTTCCGATTTTCGGCGCGGCGTGACCGGCGCCAGATAGGCGATGGCGACTTGCGGGCGCCCAGTGCCGCGAGCATTGCTGCGCCTCGACCGCCGGCTAAAAGACATGTCACGGCGTTTCAGCCTGCAATAACGACGCCGACCAGGGTGAAGAAGGCCAGATAGTGCCATGCCGTGCGCGATTCCGGCCCGCAAGCGGCATGGAAACCCGGGCGCCGCACGGCATCGCTTTTCCTGCCTGAAATCGCCACCTAGGCGCTGGACAGGCCGAATTCCCGTGCTATAACCCACGCGCTTTCAAGGGGCGCCCCACGGCGCCTCGATGAATTCCGGCCTGCGAGTTTTCGTTTGCCGGAACAGGCCCAGATAGCTCAGTTGGTAGAGCAGCGGACTGAAAATCCGCGTGTCGGTGGTTCGAATCCGCCTCTGGGCACCATCCCCTCCTGGTCCGTTCTGGGCACCCCCCGTCGCGTCGCCGCCTGCATCGCCAAGTGGAATCACTTTGCGCACATTGGCCCGCCGGCGGATTTAATTTGCTTGGCCACCCCTCAACCCTGGGGCAAACTGCCCGTTGGGGCTGCAGGAGGTGAAATGAGAGCACGCGCAGCAACGCTTGGGGATCTGGAGGATGTCTTTCGCGGTCTGTCCAAGCGAATGTCGGACGAATACGTCGCTGCCGGCAAGGACAGCAAGATCGCCTACGACAACCTTATGATGAATTTGAAGGAGGGCCGCGCGCACGCGCTTGTCGAGGGTGACAAGGCCGTGGCGATCATCGCCTGGCATGAGAACAGCGACGCCGCCGACACGCTGTTCGCCGCACGGGAGGACTTCTTCCGGGCCACGACCGTCCGTTTCTGCAAGCGGCATATCAGGCATATCCAGGCGCTCGCCGGCAACCTCGCCATCCATTCGCGCAGTTGGCTCCAGGGGCCGGATGTCGCAAGATGGTTCGGCGTCATCGGCTATGTCGAGCGCGGCCGGGAGAACGGCGCCACTTTGTTCGAGCTGCCGCCGGCTCGCATCGGCTAGGAAACCCTGGGCTGGTCAAGATCCCTTGCCGCAAACACCGCCACCCTCTCGCGATCGCCCGCACAGGTTCGTCGATGCGGGTCACCGTCTTCGGCTCCAGGATCCCTTGCTCGGCGGCCTTCTGAACTGCCTTAGCAAGCGGCTTGCGCCGGGCGCCGATTGGCGGGATGTTATGGGAGGGCAACCGGGGGGCAAACCGGCACGCCGAGACAGATATGGCTGCTGGAAATGTCACGAGCTTGCTTCGCCTTTCTTGCCTTTGTTGCCTTGGTGAGGCCGGTAGGGGCAGGCGAGTGGACGTCTCATCTGCTTGACCGCCCAAGCCTGGCAACCGCCTATTTTCGCCAAGCCGATCTTGTGACTGCATACGCGACCGCAATGGCGCGCTTCCGTCTGCAGCTCGCAGGGCGTGCCGGCGAAAACAACCTTGCGGTCCCTCTCGAACCACTGCTTTTGCGGGCGGAATTCCGTGCGCGGACATGGCGCTCGGCGGACGGCAGCCTGTTGCAAGGCTTCGCCGGCAAGGGCGGCTTCCGGCTGACTATCGGCAACTGCCTGGCGCGCATCTGCGCTGCCAGCGAATGCAGCGATGCCGGTTGGCCGGTTTACGCCTGCAGCGACGGAGGCAAGCGCAAGATGTCCGTCACGGATTTTGTGACGGCAAACTTCGGCGGCGTCTCCTACCG
>NZ_RZPL01000087.1:0-11766 GCF_004022805.1 Mesorhizobium sp. M7A.F.Ca.CA.002.04.1.1
AAGCCGGATCACCTCGGGCAGTTCGGAGGAGACGACGACCACCGCATGGCCCTCGGCGGCGAGTTCCTCGATCAGATGATAGATCTCCGCCTTGGCGCCGACATCGATGCCGCGCGTCGGCTCGTCGAACAAGAGGATGCGTGTTCCCGCCGCCAGCCAGCGGCCGATGATCGCCTTCTGCTGGTTGCCGCCGCTGAACAGGCGGATCGGCCGGTCGAGCAGGAATGGGCGCAGATTGACGCGGCTCATCTTCTCGGCCGCCACCTGTTTCAACCTGGCGTGATCGATGAGGCCGCGCGGCGCGAACACGGCCATCGAGGCCAGCGCCATATTGCTGGTGATCGAGCGCAGCGGCACGATGCCTTCGCGTTTGCGCTCCTCCGGCACCAGTCCGACGCCGGCGGCAATCGCGTCACGCGGGCTGAAGAACCGTGCCGCCTTGCCGTCGATTGCAATCGTCCCGGCCGTGGCGCGATCGGCGCCGGCCAAGAGCCGCAGCAGTTCAGTGCGGCCGGAACCGACCAGGCCGGCAATGCCCAGCACCTCGCCGCGATGCAGATCGAACGACACGTTGCGCACCTTCGTCGCCGAGGAGAGGCCACGCGCGCTCAGCATGACCTTGTTCGTGGCATGGGAATTATGCTGCTCCTGCGCCAGTTCGCGGCCGACCATCATCGCCACGACCGCTTTCTCCGACAGGTCGTTCAGATCGACGGAATCGACGACGACGCCATCGCGCATGATGGTGGCGCGCCGGCAGATGCCGAACACCTCGTCCAGCTTGTGCGAGACATAGACGACGGCGACGCCGTCGCGGGCGAGGCCGGTGATGACTTGCGCCAGCCGTTCGAATTCGCTCGGCGTCAGGCTCGATGTCGGCTCGTCCATGGCAACGATGCGGGCGCGATCGAGCAGCGCGCGGGCGATCTCGACAATCTGCCGCTGCGCCACCTTCAGGGTACCGAGGGGTGCAGCCGGATCGATGGAGGGATCGATGGCCGCAAGAGCCTCCGCAGCACGGCGCTCCTGTTCGCGCCGGGCGACGAAGATGGCGCCGCGCGTCAGCGGATGGCCTAGGAACATGTTCTGGGCGACGCTAAGGCGTGGTACCTGCTGCAATTCCTGATGGATCATGGCGACGCCCGCAGCGCGTGCGGCGACCGGGTTGGCGAGTGTAACCGGCTTGCCGTCGATGAGGACGCTTCCCGCTGTCGGCGTGTGGACGCCAGACAGGATGCGCAGCAGCGTCGACTTGCCGGCGCCATTTTCGCCGAGCAGGCCGTGGATTTCACCGGCACCTACCGAGAACGACACGCCGTCAAGCGCCCGCACGGCCGGAAACAGCTTGGAAATGCCCTGGAATTGCAGCCGGGGTGACATTGGGTTCTATCTCCGGGCAACGGTGCCGGCGGGAGCGAATTGCTCTGGCCGGCACTCGCCGATTGGCCTTACTGGCCCGCAGCCGCGTCCTCGAGCAGTGCCTTGCGCGCGCCGGCGCCGGAATAGCGGTCGGCATTGTCCTTGGTGATCAGTGCCTGGGGCGTGGCGACGACGCGGGGCAGCTTCTGTCCCGCGACGAGACGCAGAGCAGTTTCCAACGCCACTTCGCCGGTCAGCACCGGGAAACTGTCGACCGTGCCGGTCAGTTCGCCGGCCCGTATGGAGGCATAGGCGTCGGAAATGCCGTCGGTGCCGAAGACCGCAACCTTGTCCTGCAGGCCGGCGGCCTTGACTGCCTCGACGATGCCGAGCGCCATGCCGTCATTGTTGGCATAAAAGCCGATCAGGTCGGGGTGCTGCTGCAGGATGTTGGTGGCCGCATCATAGGAGGTCTGGCGGTCCCAGTTGCCGGGAACGCTGGCGACGACCTCGAACTTGCCTGCCTCGGTGATGGTCGACTTGAAGCCGTCGGTGCGCTGCACGGCGGCATAGACGCCAGCCTGGCCTTCGACGATGGCGACCTTGCCGCCATCCGGACGGTTCTTGATGAACCATTTGGCGACGCGCACGCCATTGTCGCGCTGGACATTGCCGACATAATGTTCGGCCTGCGGGATCACGGCGTCATTGACGTTGACCACCGGCACGTTGGCGGCCTTGGCTTGCTCCATGATCGGCTGCAGATTGGCATCCGTCTGCGGCGAGACGAGCAGCACGTTGTAGCCCTGCGTCACCAGGCCTTCGGCGATGGTGAGCTGGCCGAGCTGGTCGCCCTCGCTTTGCGCTGCCTGATAGACGACGGGAACGCCGACCTTGGCGCCGAATGCCGTGTAGCCCTCGCCCAGCGAGCGCCAGTATTCATTGGTCAGCGTCTTGGAGACGGCGCCTGCCTTGGTGCCTTCGGGCAGCTTGGGGAACGCGCCGAATTTGGCCTCGACCTGCGACCAGTCGATGCGGTCCTTTTCCGTGTCGGAATTGAGCGGCGCGAGGTCGGCCGAAAAGGCAGAGCCGATCGACAGCGCCATCAGTGCGGCGGTAGCCGTGGCAAGCAGAAGTTTCATTGTATTCCTCCCTTGTTGAAAACGATAATGGTGCGCATGCCTCAGCTATCCGGCCCGAGCATGATTTCCTGGATGATGGCCTGCGACGTCACCGCATCCTGGCTGTCCATGGCGGCGGACAGGCGATTGTCCTGCCCCAGCCGGTCGACGACGCGCAGCATGCGCTTGACGGTGGCGATGTTGACTTCGCACTCGCGCACCGGATCGAGCCCGGTCATGTCGGGGAACGTGTCGAAATAGATGGCGCCGGCGTAACCGTCGCGGCGAATCTGCCTGAGCAACTCGATGGTCTGCAGCGTGTGCACCGCGCCGACCATCAGGCCGTCGTCGCGCTTGGCGTAGCCGTCGTTCAGATGCACGCCGAGCAGCTTGCTGTGGCGCGCCACCAGGGCCGCGGCAAAGGCCGGCTGTTCGTCGGCATAGAGCACATGGGCGAAATCGAGGGTGACGCCCAGATTGGGCAGGCCGACATCGCGGATCGCCAGCAAGGTCGTCGCCGCATCCGGCATCAGGCTGTAGGAGCGTGGTTCGTTCGGTTTGTACTCAAGGCTGATCTGACAGTCGGGATCATGCGCGGCTACTTCACGAATCCCATCGATTTCGTGTTGCCAAAGCGTCACATAGTCGGCCTGGAAGGCGTAGTCGAAGCCATCCTGGCCGAGCCACAGCGTCATCAGGCTGGCGCCGGCCTCACGCACGGCATCGATGCCGGCTTTGGTCAGGTCGATGGCCTCGCGGCGCACCGCCGGATCCGGATTGGTGAATGCGCCGAGCTTGAAGGCGGGGTTGGAGTAGTAGCGCATGGCAAAGCCATTGATGGAAAGCCCGAGATCGCCGAGTTTGAGGGCGATTTCCGCAGGCTTTTCACTGACATGGTCGGGAAAGTTGAGGTCGAGATCGGTAAGCCCGCCGACCTTGGCGGCGCGCGCCGCCATCTGCAGCAGCGACGGCTTGCCGGTAAGATCAGGCCATTCGGCCTGCGGCCGCGAGGCAAAGGAATTCAGGCGCGTGGCGAAACGAGTGGCTGTCATGGTCGATCCTTCAATCGTCATGACTTCACATAAATACAAATATTTGTAAAGTTATTGTTTTGAGGGGCGGGCGGTGAGCTGTGTCGACGGCCGGGGCTGAGCCGCGCGAAGGCGCAGGTTTCCCAGCGGCGTCGCCGGACAATCCGTCAGAACGGTGGGATCACTGACCGAGAGCGTGCGACGAAGCCGTCGAGTTCGAGGTGCTCCATGTGCGAGATCGCCCGGCAGGACGCGCCGTCGCGGCTAGTGCACCGGCGAAAAAGAGCCCAACGATTGACCGGCCAAAGGCACCGTCACACGACCGCGCAGGGAGATGCAGATCGCCGCTGCCTGGCGCTCGATCAGCGTCAGCACATCACATCGTTCACGCAATGATGTCGGGAATGATCTTGTCTTCCAGCGCCATCAGCCGGTCCTTGAGGAACAGCTTCTTCTTCTTCATGCGCTGGATCTGCAGCGGATCGCAGGCCATGGCGATCATCGCGTTGATGGCTGCATCGAAATCGGCGTGTTCCTGCTTCAGGCGGGAAAATTCGAGGCGAATATCGGCCTGTTCCTGATCGGACATTCTCTACCGTCTGCACGTCTGCGGCGCCCAAAGCTGGGCCTGATTGGGCGGGGCCGGGTGTTTTGTCACCGGCGTGCAGCCCATATCACATTTCACAGTGTCGTGGAATGCTACCACGGATCATTCGACATCGCCCGCGGAAGGTGACACACTGTCACCGTGCCGTCACAGAAGCGAACCTGCGGTGGACGCGCCGTGACGGTTGCAATCGAGGAAAACCATGAAAGGGAGAACCAATCATGTCTCTTGCATCCCATCTTGATGAGTTGCAGCGGAAACACGGCGACATCGAACGTGAAATCGATGACGCGATGAATCATCCATCGGTCGACGACCTCGAAATCGTGAATCTTAAGCGACGCAAGCTGGCACTCAAGGACGAGATTGAAAAACTAAGAGGAAAACCGACCACGCATTGATGCCCTCCTGACATAGCCGCGCGGTATCCGCGGCCTCTTTTCCCGGCGGCTCCCCGCCGCCGGCGTGGAGAGGTTTGATTTCCCAGCACGGTCTGTCAGCCGAAGCTGGACTTGCACCCGGCTTAATATCCGCTTCGGCCGTCGCCCGTTTCGCCAGATCATCGATTGTTTTTGGTCGTTGGCGACGTGCCGATTCGGGCCAGTGGCGACCTGTCGCCATTGACAAGCCATCTTTGCTCCTCCACCTCATGCCCGGACCTCAGCGCATCGGCCCGGGGCGTCGTTGTGCGCCCATGCAGGACACAAGATGCTCCAGAGACAAAAGGCTGCCGGCATGACCGGATATTTTTCCTCTCCTTTCCCCCGCCGCACCTCGGTCGGCGTCGATGTCGGCGGCGTGGTCGTCGGCGGCGGCGCGCCCGTTGTCGTCCAATCGATGACCAACACCGACACGGCCGATATCGACCAGACCGTCGCGCAGGTCGCAGCACTGCACCGGGCCGGCTCCGAGATCGTGCGCATCACCGTCGATCGCGACGAGAGTGCCGCCGCCGTACCGCGCATTCATGAGCGGCTTCAGCGGCTTGGCATCAACGTGCCGCTGGTCGGCGATTTCCACTATATCGGCCACAAGCTCTTGGCCGATCACCCGGCCTGCGCCGAGGCGCTGGCCAAATATCGGATCAACCCCGGCAATGTCGGCTTCAAGGACAAGAAGGACCGGCAGTTCGCCGACATCGTCGAGATGGCGATCAGGCATGACAAGCCGGTGCGCATCGGTGTCAACTGGGGCTCGCTCGACCAGGAGCTTTTGACCCGGCTGATGGACGACAACCAGGACAAGGGTTTTCCGCTGACGGCGCAAGAGGTGATGCGCGAGGCGATCGTGCAGTCGGCCATTCTCTCGGCCGAGATGGCGGAAGAGATCGGCCTTGGCCGCGAGAAAATCATCCTGTCGGCCAAGGTCAGCGGCGTGCAGGACCTGATTGCCGTCTATGCCGAGCTCGCCACCCGCTCCAACCATGCACTGCATCTCGGCCTGACTGAAGCCGGCATGGGCTCGAAAGGCATCGTCGCTTCGTCGGCCGCCATGGGCATCCTGCTGCAGCAAGGCATCGGCGACACCATCCGCATCTCGCTGACGCCGGAGCCGAATGGCGACCGCACGCGCGAGGTGCAGGTTTCGCAGGAATTGCTGCAGACGATGGGGTTCAGGCAGTTCGTGCCGATCGTCGCCGCGTGTCCCGGCTGCGGCCGCACGACCTCGACCGTGTTCCAGGAGCTCGCTCAGAACATCCAGGCAGATCTCAGGAAGAACATGCCGGTGTGGCGCGACAAATATCCCGGCGTCGAGAACCTCAAGGTCGCGGTGATGGGTTGCATCGTCAACGGCCCGGGCGAGTCCAAGCATGCCGATATCGGCATTTCGCTGCCCGGCACCGGCGAGACGCCGACGGCGCCTGTCTTCGTCGACGGCAAGAAGGCGGCGACGCTGCGCGGACCGTCGATCGCGGCGGATTTCGAGAAAATGGTCGCCGACTATATCGAACAGCGGTTCGGTCGCGGCGGCAAGGCCGCGGCAGAGTAGGTCAAATGCAGCGTTTCCTGTGGGCGACGCTGGTCCTGCTGTGTGGGCTAGTCTGGTCGACACTGGCTCAGGCCGATCCGCCGCAATCCGCCAAGCAACGGCTTATCGACAAGGTCTGCAACCTGATCCAGGCGCATGCCGACCAGAATGGTTTGCCCAGGGATTTCTTCGCCCGGCTGATCTGGAAGGAGAGCCGTTTCGATCCCAACGCCGTCAGTCCCGTCGGCGCCGAAGGCATTGCCCAGTTCATGCCGGGAACCGCCAAGATGCGCGGGCTTGCCAATTCCTTCGACATCAATCAGGCGATCCCGGCTTCGGCGAAATATCTCGCCGAAATGAAAACCGGCTACGGCAATCTCGGCCTGGCGGCCGCCGCCTACAATGCCGGCGAGAGCCGGGTGTCGCGCTGGCTCAGTTCCGGCGGTTTCCTGCCGATGGAAACCGAAAGCTATGTCTTCGACATCATGGGCGAACCAGCCGACAAGTTCACCGACCGAGCCTATGCCGGAAGGGTCGAACCGCTCGACGCTAAGGCGGATTTTGCCGTCGCTTGCCGAAAACTGCCGGTGATCATGTCGCGGACCGTGGCGATGGCCTCGATCAACGTAAAGCCGTGGGGCATCCAGGTGGCCGGCAATTTCCGCCGCAGTGCCGCGATCAACCAGTGGCTCAGGATAAGGAGCCGGTTCCCGGCCCTGCTCAACGGGCACGATCCAGTGGTCAGCCGGGTGCGCACGCCGATCGGCCGGCGGGGTATCTATGCGGTCAGGATCGGTGTCGACCACCGCGCCGATGCAAACGTCATCTGCCAGAAATTGCAAAGCATCGGTGGGGCATGCGTGGTGGTGCGCAACCGGTGATTTGACCCCTGCCGGCAGGGTATTTTGTCTGAGAGAGGCATTTAGAAAGCGACAGCCGTGACGTCGCATCCACCAAGGATTTCAGCTATGGCGGCGGTCATCTTACCAGGAGCGACAGCCCCTGCCTTTGACAAGCCGCGTGGGCACAACATGTTCGATGGATACATTATCTGCGGCACACCGAGGACCGGAAGCACGCTGCTGTGCAAGCTCCTGGCGTCCACCAAGACCGCCGGCGATCCACATTCGTTTTATCGGCGCCAGGACGTGGTGGAGTGGGCCGAAGAGTGGAAGCTGCTCGATCGCGCCGCGATGAGCGAGCGCGAATTCGATGCCGCTTACCTCAATGCTACGATCGCCGCTGGCAAGGGTGGGACCGGCCTCTTCGGTCTCCGCTTGATGCGCGAAAATCTGGATGAGCTTTCGGCGATCCTCGGCCGGATTTTCCCAAAACTGTCATCCGACAGAGCACGGTTCGAAAGAGCATTCGGCAATGTTCTCTACATACACCTCTCGCGGGAGGACAAGCTTGCGCAGGCTGTCTCCCTGATCAAGGCAGAGCAGACCGGTCTTTGGCATATCGCTCCCGACGGCACCGAGATCGAAAGGGTCGCACCGCCGAAAGAGCCCCAATATGATTTCGAGCGGATCAGGCGTGAGGTCGAGGTACTCGAGACCTATGATGCGGCATGGAGCATTTGGTTCGCTGAGCAAGGCATAACCCCGCTTCGGGTTGGCTACGAGCGCCTTTCGAGCAATCCGGCGGCGACGTTGCTAGGCATCTGTGAAGTCTTGGATGTCCAAGCACCAGACGCCGAAGATGTAAGGCCCGGCGTCGCAAAGCTCTCCGACGACACCAGCCTCGACTGGATGCGCCGCTATCGCCTCGACGCAGCCGCCTGATGCATCGATGGAGGCAGGCTAGGCCGTCTTGGCCACCACGGTCTCGCTGAGCCAGGTGCCGATCTTGGTGCCCAGTCGGTCGGGCGAAACGGGCTTCGGCAGATAGTCGTCCATGCCCGATTCGATGCACTTGTCGCGATCGCCCTTCAGCGCATGCGCGGTGACGCCGATGATCGGAATGTGGGTGCCCGTCGAGGTCTCCATGGCCCGGATCGCGCGGGTCGCTTCGTAGCCATTCATCTCCGGCATCGAGACGTCCATCAGGATCAGCTTGGGGCGCAGCGCCCGGTACATCTCGACCGCCGTGCGGCCGTTGCCGGCGATGCGGTAGCTCAAGCCCAAGCCATTGAGGATCTGGCCGAAGACCAGCTGGTTCACGTCGTTGTCCTCGGCAATCAGGATGTCGATCGGTCCGTTCGGCGTGGTTGTCGATTCCGGTGCTGCCGCGACTGGCAGCGCCGGGCCGCGGATGACGGTAAAGGCAGGCGGCGCTGCCGGGGGAGCCTGGACGATCGGTTCGCGGACAAACTGCGCCTTGCCGACCTGCGAACGGGCCTTCTGCACGACCGAAATAACGGTGCCGAGCAGGACCGCAGAGCGCGCCGGCTTCGTCAAATGCGCGGCAATGCCGAAGTCGATGATCATCTTGCCGAAATCGACCTGGTCGACCGAGGTCAGCAACACCACCGGGATGGAGGACAGCCGGCTGTCGGAAGCAATTGCCCTGGCGACGTCGGCGCCGTTCATGCCGGGCATCTGGTAGTCGAGGATGATGCAGTCGACGGCGGCGCCCAACTGAAAGGCGCGATCGAGGAAGGCCAGGCCGACGGCGCCGCTTTCGGCGGCGGCACAGTCGAAGCTCCAGCTTCTGAGCTGCTCGAGCAGGATTTCGCGGTTGACCGGATTGTCATCGATGACCAGCACGCGCGCGCCGGTGACGTCGACCGGCACGATCTCGTCGCGCGCCGCGGCCTGATGCGCGGGCAGCGGCACCGCGAACCAGAACACCGAGCCGCGGCCGATCTCGCTCTCGACGCCGATCTTGCCTGCCATCAGGTCGACGAGGCGTGCTGCGATGGCCAAGCCCAGCCCCGTGCCCTCGTGACGGCGGGTGGACGAGCCGTCGACCTGCGCGAATTTTTCGAACACGTTCTGCAGTTTCTCGGCCGGTATGCCGATGCCGGTGTCCTCGACGCGGATCTTGAGCTGGACCACGTCGTTGACGATCTCGCCGCCGACGTCGATCAGCACGTGACCCTTCTCGGTGAACTTCACTGCGTTGCCGAGCAGGTTGGTGATGATCTGCCGGAACCGGCCGGCGTCGCCGACGACATGGGCCGGCAGGCGCGGATCGACGCGCACGATCAGTTCGAGGTTCTTTTCGGCGACGCGCGCCGAGACCAGCGTCGCCACGTCCTCGACCGCCTCGGAAAGGCGGAAGGGAGCAGGGTCGAGGGTGAGCTGGCCAGCATTGATCTTGGAGAAGTCGAGGATGTCGTTGATGATGGTGAGCAGCGCGTTGCCGGACTTCACGATAACGTCGGTGAAGGTCTTTTGGCGTGGGGTCAGATCGGTCTTGGCCAGCAGTTCGGCCATACCGAGCACACCGTTCATCGGCGTGCGGATCTCGTGGCTCATATTGGCCAGGAATTCCGATTTGGCGCGGTCGGCGGCCTCGGCCTTGAACAGGGATTCGGCGGATTCGGCAAAGGCGCGGCGGATCGCCACTTCCATCGGGCGGAAGATCCAGAAGGCGACGATGGCAAGGGCCGCGAACAGGATGCCGCTGGCCCACAACAACAGCCTGTCGCTGGAGGCATCGGCCAGATGGCGCTCATCATCCATGGCGGTGCGGACGCGAACCAGCATGGGTTGGGCGAACAGGTCATTCTGGTTGCGGATTTCGCGATAGCTCCACTCGTCGACCTTCTGCGCCACCGACATCAGGTTGAAATTGCGCACCATGTCGCGCGGCGACCAGAACAGATCGCCGTTAACTGAAGCGGATTGGAGTTCGTCGACGGTTTTGATCGACAGCCGCGGCTTGATCGCCGCAAGCTGGGCGGTCAGCGTCTCGATCTCGCCGGTCAGGCGCTCCGAATGGCCGCGCGCCGATGTGGTCAGGGCATCGCGTGTCTCCGCCCGCCAGGCGGTGCCGGTCGTCTCGGCAAAGCTGGTCGCGTTGCGCAGGTCTCGGGTGAAGATGACGAGATTGCTGCTCAGCGCATCGATGTCGCGGCGAAAGGAATTGACGCGATCAAGCGCAATCACGATGCCGGCGGAAGCCAGCGCGAAGATCAGCAACCCTGAAATATAGCGGATCCGGACCGACCGGATGAAGGACGAATATTCAGGCATGCGCAACCCCAACACATACGCACCATTTTAATGGCCGGGATTACGCTTCATTTACATTAAAATTTCGTTCGTTCGGGCAGGCGAGCCGTGCGAGCCGCCGGATGGACAGCGCGCCTAGGCCGCGTCCACGACGAGGGCGCGGATGCGGCCACTCACCGGGCCTTCCCCGAACCGTTTCCCAAGGGCATTCGCCACGTATCGCGTCACCTCCTCCAGCGAGCCACCGCGCGCCTCGATCTCGACCCGCAGGGGCGTGCCCTGGCAATAGGCCGTGGCCGCCTCATATGGCGAGGAAGCGGCGCTGACGGCATCCAGCGGCTCTATGGTAATGTTACGGAAGCCGGCGGCATGCAGGTCGGCGCGGATGACGTCCGCATCGTGATAGCCATGCGGTGTCCTTGCCATGAAGCGAGGCGGATCGGCCGGGAAAAAATGGCCGAGCGCCCGCGTCACCTCATCGGCAAACTCGTTCTCTTCGATGGCACCCCAGACGTTGAACAGGAAGTGTCCGCCCAGCCGCATCACGCGCCGAACTTGCCCGTAGGCGCCCACCCGATCGGGGAAGAACATCGCGCCAAACTGGCAGGCCACGGCGTCGAACTGTGCGTCCTCGAAGGGCAGCGCCTGAGCATCGGCCTGCTGCCAGGTGATGCGAGGATCGTCCACCATCCGCGTGCGTGCGTGGTCGAGCATGGGCTGGTTGAGGTCGGTGACCACGATGCGCGCTTGCGCCGGCAGCTTTGCTGCGAGCGCACGTGTCACCACACCGGTGCCCGCCGCCACTTCGAGCACCGATTGCGGCCCGAGCTTCGACACCCGCTCCGCCAGATCCCGCGCATATGGCTCGAAGATCAGCGGCACCATCGCCCGGTCGTAGATCTCGGGAATGGAACCGCTGAACAGCTTGTCGGTGGTCGACATGGCATCCTCCAACTCTTATCCGCACCGCGTGCTTGCCGTGCGGATGTCAATCCTCTGCCTCGGCAGGCTTCCGCTCAAGTTCTATTTCAGAACCGGCCGGCGGGGACGTGCGTGCAATCAGCTCGATGTTCCGGCTGGCACCAACCTTAGCTGTTACGCGCCGCCACGAATGTCGCCGCTTCTTTCAGCAACTGGGCATCGTCGCCATAGGGCTCAAGCAGCGCATGCGCCTGTTGGACGAGGCCGTGCAGCTGGCCGCGTGCCCAATTTGCACCATGCAAGGCCACCAGCGTCGCCTTGCCGGCGGCGGCGTCCTTGCCGGTCGCCTTGCCCATCTGGCTGGCGTCGGCGGTCAAATCGAGCAGGTCGTCGGCAAGCTGGAAGGCAAGACCGATCGCCGAGCCGAATTCGGCCAGCCGCTCGCGGTCATCGGCCGGGGCGCCGGCGATGAGGGCGCCTGCCTCGCAGGCGAAGCGGATCAGCGCGCCGGTCTTCATCGCCTGCAGCCGGATGATGCCGGCCTCGTCCGGCGGCGTCTGTTCGGCTTCGAGATCGAGCTTCTGGCCGCCGACCATGCCGCCTGCTCCGGCGGCGCGGGCAAGCGCCAGCACCAGGGC
>NZ_RZPL01000880.1:0-2093 GCF_004022805.1 Mesorhizobium sp. M7A.F.Ca.CA.002.04.1.1
ATCCGGCATGGTGGCGCTAATGCGCCGAGTTGTGCCGAAATGCCGGCCGAATTCATGGCCCCCCAAATCTGTAAAATTGGCTTCGAACTCAACCAGCGCGTCGACAATAGCCGGCGCCTCCGAGCTGGGAGCCTCCTGCGTGAATCGTGCACTGAGGTAGGCGCCATGAGGATGTGAGGGATCCAGACGGGCTTGGATCGCCCAGAAGGATGACAGCGAATAGATCGCTTTCATGAAATCCAGAATTAGCCGGTCATTGTAGGGACCTTCGACAGGCTGAACGGCAATGATTCTCTTCAAGCTTCGATCACGGTTCTCATTGTAATTTTCATTTTCGTACAGCCAACCTTGGCCCCCGTGAGGCTGACCTATTAGCGCCTCGATAGCGGGTATATGAACTTCGCGCAGCTTCCGCAGGTTGGTGCATCTGACATAGATGCTCCAGCAAATTTCGTAGTCGCCGGCGAAAGGTTCGCCACTCGGCGGCAGGTCCGACGGCAGAAGCTGGTGCAGCTCGGAGTGCTTGGCCACGGACTACTCGGCGGCTTGCGCTTGTGCCGGCAGCCCTAGCCATTCTCGGCAATCAGCCTGCGCACGCGATGTGATGGCGTGCCGCTTGGCAACGGTCTTGTCCTTGCCGCGCATGCGTTTGCCCTCGGCCTTCGGAGCTTCGACAGGTGGGAACAGGCCGAAATTGACGTTCATCGGCTGGAATGAGCGCTTTCCCGGCTCGTCATCGGAGACAATATGACCGCCGGTGATGTGGTTGAGCAGAGCGCCGAAGGCCGTGGTCAGCGGCGGCAGGGACGGAGCAAGGCCGAGCCGCTCCGCTGCGGCGAAGCGGCCGGCGAGCAGGCCGATGGCCGCACTTTCGACATAGCCTTCGCAGCCGGTGATCTGGCCGGCGAAACGCAGGCCGGGCCGCGACTTCAGTTGCAGCGAAGCGTCGAGCAAGGTCGGCGAGTTGATGTAGGTGTTGCGGTGCAGGCCGCCGAGACGGGCGAAATCAGCGTTTTCGAGACCCGGTATGGTGCGGAAGATGCGCACCTGCTCGGCATGCTTCAACTTGGTCTGGAAACCGACCATGTTGTAGAGCGTGCCCAGCGCATTGTCCTGCCGCAACTGGACGACGGCATAGGCCTTTACCGTCGGATTGTGGGCATTGGTCAGCCCCATCGGCTTCATAGGCCCGTAGCGTAGCGTCTCGACACCGCGCTCGGCCATGACTTCGATCGGCAGGCAGCCGTCGAAATAGGGCGTGCCTTCCCATTGCTTGAATTCGGTTTTCTGGCCGTCGACCAGCGCTTGCACGAAGGCAAGGTACTGGTCCTTGTCCATCGGACAATTGATGTAGTCCTTGCCGGTGCCGCCTGGCCCGACCTTGTCGTAGCGCGACTGGAACCAGCAGGTATTCATGTCGATCGTGTCGAAATGGATGATCGGCGCAATGGCGTCGAAGAAGGCGAGCGCATCGGCGCCGGTCGCTTCCGCGATCGACTGGGCAAGCCCGGGGGCGGTCAACGGACCCGTGGCAACGATCGCCTGGTCCCAATCCGTCGGCGGCAGACCTGGCACTTCCTCGCGCCGGATGGTGATCAGCGGGTGTGCTTCGAGTTTTTTCGTCACGGCATCGGCGAATCCGTCGCGATCGACGGCCAGCGCGCCGCCGGCCGGAACCTGGTTGGCGTCGCCGGCGCTCATGATCAACGAGCCGGCCAGCCGCATTTCGGCGTGCAACAGGCCGACCGCGTTGTTGTCGGCGTCGTCGGAGCGGAAGGAATTGGAACAGACGAGCTCGGCCAGGCTATCGGTCTTGTGCGCATCGGTGCCACGAACGGGCCGCATTTCATGCAGGATGACGGGCACGCCGGCTTGCGCTGCCTGCCAGGCGGCTTCGGAACCGGCGAGGCCGCCGCCGATGATGTGGATTGGGTTTTTGCTCATGAGCGCCGGAATAATCGCTTGGTGCGGCGATTGCAATTGCCGTGCGCGGTGCGGGGCAAACAGCTGCTGATGGGAGCGCCTCGTGAAAACAACAACACCCGCCGGGGGAGGAGGTCCGGCGGGGGTCGTTTTTCGGGTCGACCTTCGGG
>NZ_RZPL01000881.1:0-2090 GCF_004022805.1 Mesorhizobium sp. M7A.F.Ca.CA.002.04.1.1
CTGCCGGTCCATGTCACCGACGCCGGCCTGCCGATCGGCGTCCAGGCTGCCGGCCGTCCGGGCGACGAGGAGACGCTTTTGTCGCTCGCCGCGCAGATGGAGAAGATCTCGGGTTGGCTGGGTCGCAGGGCGCCGCTGATGGTGCCGACACGATGACGAGGTCGTGAAGCGCTCGAATATGACAGCAAAGCCATTTGCGGGCGGCGCCAATTCCCGCTAAGACGCCGCCGTCCTTACCGATCTCCAGGGAAAAAAGCCGATGACGGAAATAACCGCCACCGCCGAAATGCAGGCAGCCCTGTTGTCGCGGGCGCTGCCCTACATGCAGCGCTACGAGCACAAGACGGTCGTGGTGAAATATGGCGGCCATGCCATGGGCGACATCGAGCTCGGCAAGGCCTTCGCGCGCGACATCGCGCTGCTCAAGCAATCCGGCGTCAACCCGATCGTCGTCCACGGCGGCGGCCCGCAGATCGGCGCCATGCTGGCCAAGATGGGCATCGAATCCAAGTTCGAAGGCGGCCTGCGCGTCACCGACCAGAAGACGGTCGAGATCGTCGAAATGGTGCTGGCCGGTTCGATCAACAAGGAGATCGTCGCGCTGATCAACGCCGAGGGCGAATGGGCGATCGGCCTGTGCGGCAAGGACGGCAACATGGTGTTCGCCGAAAAGGCCCGCAAGACCATGATCGATCCGGACTCCAACATCGAGCGCGTGCTCGATCTCGGCTTCGTCGGCGAGCCGGTCGAGGTCGACCGTACCTTGCTCGATCTTCTGGCACGCTCCGAAATGATCCCGGTGCTGGCGCCGGTGGCGCCGGGACGCGATGGCCACACCTACAACATCAACGCCGACACCTTCGCCGGCGCCATTGCCGGCGCCTGCCAGGCGACGCGCCTGCTATTCCTCACCGACGTGCCGGGTGTGCTCGACAAGAACAAGAAGCTGATCGACGAACTGACCGTGGCCGAGGCCAAGGCGCTGATCAAGGACGGCACGGTCTCGGGCGGCATGATCCCCAAGGTCGAGACCTGCATCGAAGCGATCGAGCGCGGCGTCGAAGGCGTTGTCATCCTCAACGGCAAGACCCCGCATGCGGTGCTGCTGGAACTGTTCACCGAACATGGCGCCGGCACGCTGATCGTGCCCTGAGGGGCTCGTCAGCCGGCTAACTTTCTCGCCTCGGCATCTTCAATATTGTCGATGGTGGGAATGGCGGGCTTTCTGGCCGGGCGTCGAACGGACATCGATTCCTCCTCGGCATCCTGCGGCGCGCCCCAGAATTCGGCCAGCGTCGGGCCGTCTTTCACCCTGATGTCGCGGACCAGAAAGCCCCAGACCTCGCGGAACCACACGCGGCGGCCCATCTGTGTGTACCAGCGCATCGAATGGCGCTGCTCGGGATCCTTGTGGAACAGGATGCGGGCCAGCGCCTTCGGCCGTGATTGCACCGCCAGCTCGATCAGCTTGACGCTGAAGAACAGCATCCACGGCTTCAGCCGCGTCATCTGCAGCACCTGGTGCTTGTAGTCCCACAGGCGCGCATCCTGCTGGATCACCTTGCGATCCCGCGCGATGCGGAAGAACGGCGTCCAGCGATGCGGCGTCACATAAAGCGCCTGGATCTGGTCGGGGTCGTAGGCGATGAGTTGGCGAAAGCCGCGCCACAGGTCGCGAAACCCTTCGTCCTCGAAGCCGGACACCCAGGTCGCCATAGACAGGATGCCGCTGAGACGCAGCAGCCTTATCGCCTCGCGATCGGATGAGGTGCTGCCGCCCTTGCGGATTAATTGAAGCGTCTGCTCGTCGGTGTTTTCCATGCCGAGCAGCCAGCGGATGACACCGGCCTTGCGGTAGAGATGCAGGATGTCGGCATCGCGCACGATGTCGTCGGCACGGGTCGAACCGACGATCAGCACCGGCACGTTCTCGGCGATCAGGGCATCGAGGAAGGCCCGCCAGGCTTTCTTCGAGACCGTCGGATTCTCGTCGGCAAGATTGATGAGCTCGACGCCATGTTGGCGATGCAGCCATGCGATCTCCCTGGCGAATTTCACCGGATCGCGATGCCGCCAGCGGGTCCAGAAGC
>NZ_RZPL01000882.1:0-2084 GCF_004022805.1 Mesorhizobium sp. M7A.F.Ca.CA.002.04.1.1
GGACAATTTCATCCTTCATTCGGCCTGTCTAGGCGCATTGGCGCCGCTCGATTGGGCCTGCAAGACGTCATCCACGCAAAAACCCACGCCAGCCTTGTTCCGGCTGGTCGTGGCTTTTTTGCCCGTCGAGCAATCTCCAGGCGCCCCGCCCCTAAAAATCCCGCTCAGCTTCCCTGTGTCGCGCACGACTGGGCCTTGCGGCCTGCCGCGTTCTTTCTCTTGCCCTCGTGACCGTCTTGCGCGGCCTTCAATTTCGCCGGGTCCGGCCGTCTGTGCGGCCTTGATCCCGGAGCTTCCCTGTCTTCGATAGGCCTGTCTGCGATTGGCAGATTTCAGTGCATGGTCATCCATTCGCGGGCTTCGCGAAGCGCCGTGGCGATCTCGACCTTCGACATGGCCGCCGACAGTTCCGAGCGCAGTTCCGCGGCGCGGGCCGAGCCCTTGATGGCGGCGATGTTGAACCATTTGTGGGCGGCAACGACATCGGTCTCGCAATCGCGGCCGGTCGCATACATCATGCCCAGTTCGAAAAGGATGTCGGCCTGGGCAGTTGCCCCCATGGCGCCGAAACCTGCTTCAAGCATTTCAAAACGTGCCATTTCAATCCCCTGTTTCCGGCCCCTGTCAGGCTCCCGAGAGCTGCCTTCTTTCGTCCTTGGCGGCTGCTCTTCCGATGCTTTCGAGAATGCCGTGCAGGCTTGAATCCGTCGTTAAATGGCGTGCTTAATTTGAGGAAAACAAAGCTAAAACAAGAGGTAAACGCGGAAATTCGTTAAGGATACAAAGCCAGCAATTCAGCCTGCTTGCGTCAAATTTGACGAAAATTTCCCGATGCCAATTCAAGACTTCGCTAACCACAGGAGACAAAGGCGATGCGCCGATCGTTTCATTTCCTTGGCCAGGAGGCGCATTCGGGGCCCTTCAAAATCCGAAAGTCTTCCGTTGCGGCACCGCTTTTGTTTTGCCGGGAGCTGGATTAGCTTACGTTTGCGTAAGCGGCAGACCGAGGCGGAGCATCCGGCCGGACATCTAAAGGGAGGAAGACATGTTTCGAAGAGTGAGCCTGGCCCTTGCGGCCACATTGATCATGGCCGGTGCGGCCTGGGCCGATCCGATCGAGGGCAATTGGAAGACGCAGGCCGGCGACACCGCAGCCATCGCTGGCGGCGGCTCGTTTTCCATCACGCTCAAGTCCGGCAAATATGCCGGCAAGACCATCGGCTCGCTCAAGGCGACGGGCGACAACAAATATGCCGGCAACATCACCGATCCGGCAAACGACAAGACCTATTCGGGCAAGGCGACATTGTCGGGCACCTCTCTCAAGATGAGCGGCTGCGTGCTCGGCGGGCTGATCTGCAAGAGCCAGACCTGGCACAAGCTCTGATCGAGCGCATCTTTCCGACCTGATGACGGGGCCCCGACGGGCCCCGTTTTCGTTTTGTCGACACATCCTGCGCCGGTGATGCTCGATGGAGGCCGGCGGCTATCCAACCGACGCCGGCGCCGTCGAAACCCCGTCAATCATCTTGAACCGCAGATGAACGCCGCCATCAGAGCCGGTTCAGTTGCATCAGGGCATTCTCCGGCGTGTTGAAGGAGACCGACCCAATGCTTGCTCGCCGCTTCACCATCGTCTGCCTGCTGGTGAGCCTGTTTGGAATGTTCTTCGCCATCCTCGTCGCTGAAGCGGGCCGTCCGGCCCGCGCCTGGGACGAAGCCAGTTCCAGAACCTGCCGCCTCGCCTGCCCCACCCATCTTCGCAACTGAACAAAGAAACCAAGACCTCGAAAAGAAAAGCTGAACGCCATGAACCGCATCGCCGCCAACGTTCTCAAGACCCTTCGGCTTCTGCCGCGGGCGGCGCTTATCCTGACGGTTCTGGCCGCTCCGGTCCTGGCCGTGCCGATGATGCGCGCTGACGCCGGCTCGACGATCGACGCACCGGCCCTGAAGAAGTCCGGCGTCGGCTTTGTGCTTCTGGTCAGCCTGCAGCGCGGTTGAAGAAAAACGGCGCTTTGGCCGCCTTCGGTCGCGACACCCCTCCCAAGTGCCGATCCAAGTCTCTATATTGAGCCATGGAA
>NZ_RZPL01000883.1:0-2075 GCF_004022805.1 Mesorhizobium sp. M7A.F.Ca.CA.002.04.1.1
GAGCAAACTCGTCCTGCACAACTACTATCGCTCCTCCACCTCCTACCGGGTGCGGATCGCGCTGGAGATGAAGGGGCTGAGCTACGACTATATCCCGCATCATCTGCGCCATGGCGAGCACCTCGAACCAGCCTATCTCGCGGTCAATCCGCAAGGGCTGGTGCCGGCGCTGGTGCTCGGCGACGGCACGCTGCTGACGCAATCGCTGGCGATCATCGAATTCCTCGACGAGACCAGCCCGGAACCACCGCTATTGCCAGGGGATGCGGCCGGTCGGGCACGGGTCAGAATGCTGGCGCAGATGATCGCCTGCGACATCCACCCGGTGAACAATCTGCGCGTGCTGACCTCGCTGCGCACGCTGTTCGGCGCCGGCGACGAGGACGTCGTCAACTGGTTCCGCCACTGGGTGAACGAGGGCTTTCAGCCGCTTGAAAAGATCCTGGCCTTGTCGGCGGAGACCGGAACATTCTGCCATGGCGACGCGCCGGGTCTGGCTGACATCTGCCTCGCCGCACAGATTGCCAGCAATGCCCGCTTTGGCGTCGATCTGACGCCCTACCCGACGATCGCGCGCATCAACGCCGCCTGCATGGCGCTGCCGGCCTTCCAGAAAGCGGCGCCCCAGAACCAGATCGACGCGGAATAAGGCGTCATCTGCGTAGCGTCGGCACCGGAACAGTATGGCTGGCGGAATCGATTTTCGCTTGACCGGATAGGGAATCGGCTATCGTTTCCCGCAGGCCGTGTGAAAGGTGGTGTTGCCGATGAAAGCCGTCGTCTTCGAGAAATTCGGCGAAGCGCCGAGGATCCAGACCGTTCCTGATCCGAAGCCGGCAGCCGATGGCGTCGTCATCAAGGTCGAGGCGACCGGTCTGTGCCGCAGCGACTGGCATGGCTGGATGGGTCATGACGAAGGCATCACGCTGCCGCACGTGCCGGGCCATGAACTTGCCGGCATCGTCGTCGCCGCGGGCAAGCAGGTCACACGCTGGAAGGCCGGCGAGCGCGTCACAGTGCCGTTCGCCGTCGGCTGCGGCCGCTGCTTCGAGTGTAATTCGGGCAATCACCAGGTCTGCGAGCACCAGACACAGCCTGGCTTCACCGGCTGGGGCTCGTTTGCCGAATATGTCGCCATCGAACATGCCGACACCAATCTTGTGCGCCTGCCCGACGAGATGGAATTCGCCACCGCCGCCAGCCTCGGCTGCCGCTTCGTCACTTCGTTTCGAGCCATTGTCGACCAGGGCCGGGTGAAGCCGGGCGAATGGGTCGCGGTGCATGGCTGCGGCGGCGTCGGCCTGTCGGCGATTATGATTGCCAGCGCCATGGGCGCCAATGTCATCGCCATCGATCTCACCGACGAGAAACTGGATTTCGCCAAAAAGATCGGCGCCGTCGCCACCATCAATGCATCTACGACGCCGAACGTGGTCAAGGCGGTCAAGCAGATCACCAATGGCGGCGCGCATATGTCGATGGACGCGCTCGGCCACCCCACCACCTCGTTCAATTCGATATCCAATCTGCGCCGGCGCGGCCGCCATGTGCAGGTCGGCCTGATGCTGGGCGAGCATGCCCGGCCGCAGGTGCCGATGGACAAGGTGATCGCCTTCGAGCTCGAAATCCTCGGCAGCCACGGCATGCAGGCCTACCGCTACCAGGCGATGATGGACATGATCCGCAACGGCAAGCTGAAGCCCGAACTGCTGGTCGGCAAGAGGATCAGTCTCGACGAGGCGCCTGCGGCCCTGATGGCGATGGGCGGCTTCGAGGGCATTGGGATTGGGGTGGTGACGAAGTTTTAGGCGAGGACGGCACCGTCGTCAGGCGATCGCGCGTCGTGGCAATTCCTGCTTCGCGAATCGCTTGGCGCCTACGACGCAAAGCACCACGCCAAGCGTGACGACCACCATCAACGAACTGACCTGTTCGTGCAGCAGCGTCGCTGCCAGTGCCAGTCCGAAGAATGGCTGCAGCAGCTGCAACTGTCCGACCGCGGCGATGCCGCCTTGCGCCAGGCCGCGATACCAGAACACGAAGCCGATCAGCATGCTGAACAGCGAGACATAGGC
>NZ_RZPL01000884.1:0-2059 GCF_004022805.1 Mesorhizobium sp. M7A.F.Ca.CA.002.04.1.1
GGGCTATACCGGCTTCGGTCAGGATCAGGACAATGTCGTGCTGATGCCGCTGCACGCCTACCAGCGCCGCATCGCCGGCAACCGCGACATCGACAACATCTACATCGCCGCCGATGACCGCACGCCGACCAGCGAGTTGCAGCCGCGCGTCGAGGACATTCTGCGCGACGCCAGACGCATCACGCCCGATCGTGAAAGCGATTTCGCCATCCGCGACATGACCCAGATCGCCGACGCCATGGCCAGCGCCACCACCACCATGACCGGCATGCTGGGCGCCGTCGCCGGCGTCAGCCTGCTGGTCGGCGGCATCGGCATCATGAACATCATGCTGGTGTCGGTCACCGAACGCACCCGCGAGATCGGCATCAGGCTCGCCATCGGCGCGCATGAAAAGCACATCCTCATCCAGTTCCTGGTCGAGGCGACGGTGCTGTCGCTGCTCGGCGGCATTATCGGCATCCTGATCGGGCTGGCGCTGGCCGGCCTCGCCGCGGTGACGCTGACCATCCCGTTTGCGCCGAGCCCGGCGGTGATCCTGCTCGCCGTCGGCTTTTCCGCCCTGATCGGCATGGTGTTCGGCTTCTTCCCGGCGCTGCGCGGCGCCAGGCTCGACCCGATCGACGCACTTAGGCACGAATAGGGCAACCGGCCGAAACGCGGCCGGCGCTCAGACCGGTTTTGCACAGCCTTAGACGTTTCCACCCTACCCGCCACTGTCGCCGCGCCGTTCATGATGCTAGGGCAATTCACGCTTGGGTGGAGGAATAGCCAATGAGCAAGAAGGCACGACTGATCCTGACGATGGTCGTCATCGAGGCCTTCCTTGCAGGCATCTGGTGGTATCTCGCCCGCTTCGGCATGGCCAATCCCGATCGCGTCACAGCCGATTTTCAGGCAGTCGTCGGCCAGACCATGGGAATGGCGATGGGCGGTTTGCTCGGCATCGGCTTCATCCTGTTCCTCGTCGCCGCCCGCAACGATCGCAACGCGGCACAGAACAAGACGCGCCCTTAACTCCCGTTTGCGAAATGCCACTCGATCAGCGGCTTCATGTGCGGTGACAGGCCGACCGGCAGGTCGGCGGCATGGCGGATGATCACTGGCCCGTCGATCTCCGGCTCGGTTTCGGTGGCGACGAAGGCTGAGATGCGCTGGGCGATCTCGTCGGCGGGCGCCGCCGCGTGGTAGCGGCGGAAGATCACCGTGCCGCTGTTGGTCGACATGGCGTGGTAGCGTTTGCCGCGTTCCGCGGCTGACAGGTCAAGACCGGTTTCCTCGCGCACTTCGCGGATCATGTTGAAATCGACATCGACCAGGCCATCGCGAAAATCGACCGGCTCGAATGAGCCGGCGGCAAAATAGACGCGGCCGGCGTTGACCGTGTGCGGACCCATGCGGATCGCCACCAGCGCATTGTCGGCAGCCACCAGCATGGCATGGGCATAGGCATGCTCGGCGCCCGAATTCTCGCGCCGCTTCCGCCACAGCATGAAAGTCGAATAGTTGACCGCATGGCAGCGGCCGGCGAGACGGTTGTCGCGGTAGGCAAGCTGCGACAGCAGCACCACCATGCCGTCGAACAGCGCCGGATTGGCAGCGATTTCGTGCTGCCAGTTCTCGGCGATCGCCTCTGCATTGTCCCTTGCGAACGGGTGCGGACCGGGATCGAGCCGGACGTCGATGGCGTCGACCGGCAGGATGACGTTGCGTGGCAGGTCGAAACTCATGCGTCAGGTCATGTCCAGCGTGATCGCCACCGGGCAATGGTCCGACGCCTTCGGCCGGTCCCAGCCGGCACGCGGAAAGCGGTCGACCTCCTGCCCCGGCGGAAAAATGGTGCGCCAGGGCTGGCCGTTGCGGATGATGTCGGGAACAGCCGTCGCGTTGCTGGCGGCGAGCCCCTTCGACAGCAGGATGTAGTCGAGCTGGCACAGATGCCGCTCTTCCGGTCCGCGCGTGTGGTAGAAACTCCAGCGGTTCATCTCCGGCCGCCGCTCGACGACGTTTTCGCAGAAGCCGCCGGCCGTCAGCACGTTGATGCAGGACAGGGCTTCGT
>NZ_RZPL01000885.1:0-2056 GCF_004022805.1 Mesorhizobium sp. M7A.F.Ca.CA.002.04.1.1
TTGCGCACGGGCTCGCCCGCGTTGCCCGCTGGAACGGCCAGACCAGCGGCGAGCATGCGTTTTCGGTCGCCCAGCACTCGCTGCTGGTCGAAGCGCTGTTCTGCGACCTGGTGCCCGAGGCTTCGGCCGACGCCCGGCTGGCGGCCCTGCTGCACGACGCCCCCGAATATGTCATCGGCGACATGATCTCGCCGTTCAAATCGGTGATGGGCGGCAGCTACAAGGATTGTGAGTTACGGCTGCAGCGCGCCATCCATCTGCGCTTCTCGCTGCCTCCGGAACCAAGTGCTGCGCTGCGCAAGGAGATCAAGCGCGCCGACCAGATCGCCGCCTATTTCGAGGCAACGCTGCTCGCCGGCTTTTCGACCGCCGAGGCGACCGAGTTCTTCGGCCGTCCGCGCGGCTTCAATGCCGACCGCTTCGATTTCACGCCACGTTCGGTGACCTGGGCGCAGAACGCGTTTCTGAAACGGTTTTCGGCGATCGAGACGTCGCGGCATCAGGTTTCGGCGACCGCAATCGGCTAAAGCGCGTCGCGCTGAAACGGATTCACGCGACGCGCTTTAGGTCTTTTTATGCATGTCATTCCCCCAAAACCGAGGTCACTTTTGGGCGACATGCATTAAAACGCTAAATTAACCAGCGGCGACCACAGTAGCTTGTTCGATCACGGTCCGCAGGCGCGCTCATGCCCGTCGCTGATGCCAAGGATGGTTCGGCCGTCCCGAAACGGGAGGCCGAAGGCATGGACCGCTCCCGCCACATGGAAGACGAACTGCGGGAGCAGAACCAACGCTTTTCGGCTGCGGTCGAGAACATGTCGCACGGCCTGTGCATGTTCGACGCCGACGAGCGGATGATCATCTGCAACGGCAACTACCTAAACATCTTTTGCCTCGACGCCAGGGTGATAAGGCCCGGCATCCGGTTCCTCGACATTCTGCGCCACAGCGTCGATATCGGCGTCGCCTCGCAAACCGCCGACGAACTCTACGCCATCCGCAAGCCCTATATCGATCAGGCAAAGCCCTCGACCTACGAAGAAACACTGTCGGACGGCCGCATCGTCAGCATCTCGCACCGCCCTCTGGCTCTGGGCGGCTGGGTTTCGATCTATGAAGACATCACCGAGCAGCGCCGCGCGCAAGAGGATCTCAAGGAGCAGCACCGCCGCTTCGACGCAGCGCTCGCCAACATGTCGCAAGGCTTGCTGATGTATGACGCCGACGGCAAGATGATCGTGCGAAACCGGCGTTTTCTGGAGCTCTACAAGGTCACCCCGGCGGATTTTCCGCTTGGAACGACGCACCGCGACGCGCTCGAACGGTTGCTGGAACTCGGCATCTATACGAAGATCGATGTCGACAGCGAAGTCGCCAAGACCGAAGCCTGTCTGGCGGCGGCAAAAATGCATTCGGCCTATCGGCATCTTACCGACGGCAGGACGGTTTTGGTCACACGTCGGCCGATGGATGGCGGCGGCTGGGTGGTGACCTTCGACGACGTCACCGAACGTCGCCGCACCGAAGAGCGCATGACCCATCTTGCGCATCACGACACGCTGACGGGATTGCCCAACCGCTCGATGTTTCGCGAACGGCTCGACCTTGCGCTGGAGGACACGGCGGCCACGCCGCTGGCGATCTTCTCGCTCGATCTCGATCGCTTCAAGGCAGTCAACGACACCTGGGGACATCCGGCCGGCGACTGGCTGCTGAAGACCGTGGCCGAGCGGCTGCAGCGCTGCCTGCATAATGAAAACGACGTCGTTGCCCGCTTCGGCGGCGACGAATTCGTCATCATCCAGTTCAATTTCAAGGGCATTGCCAATGCTGAAAAACTCGCGAAGCGCATCGTCGAGACAATCGGAAAACCGTTCCGCGACAAGAGCCGCGAGATGCATATCGGCATCAGCCTGGGCATCGCGGTTTTCCCCGACGACGGCGGAGACGCCGACACGCTGCTGAGGAACGCCGATACAGCGCTTTACCGGGCGAAGAGCGAAGGCCGCAATCTGTATCGCTTCTTCGAACCCGGAATGGACGCAATGGTACAG
>NZ_RZPL01000886.1:0-2055 GCF_004022805.1 Mesorhizobium sp. M7A.F.Ca.CA.002.04.1.1
GGGATAGGCGCCCCAGACGACCGACTGGGCAAGCCAGCCGGTGTGGCCGTCGAACGTCATTTCGCACCACTGGCCGTCGCAGGATTTGATCGTACCCATGACGCCAGGTTCGATCATCGCGACCACCCTTGCATCCTTGTCGGGGCTGTTGAGAAGATTGATCCGGGTGCCCTTGCCACGCTGCCATGGTGCGACGATTGCCGTGCGTCGGCCGGAAAGCAGCGACTGGTTGATCCAGCCTTCCGAACCATCGGCATCGCGCACGCGGCGCCAACTACTCGGTCGACTGGATGTACATGAAGGCCGGCCTGCCGATGGAGATCATCCAGGAATTCGACACATGGCGCCGGGGCCGACGCGCGAGTTGACGCGGCCGGATTTCAGGCTGACGAATCGCGGCAGCGGCAGGCCGCTCGGCCCGAGCGTGACGACGCTCTGGGCAGGTGCAGCCGCACTCTGTGCCGCCGTAAGCGGAGAATAAAGCAGAGCGCCGAAAAATGCTGCACTGAGGGCCAGGCGAAGCGACGCGAAACCAGACACTTTCATTCCTTTCGGCGCTTGCCTCGGCGCCCCTTTTTCTTTGTCTTCGGCGGCACCGCTTGTTACATGGGTAATCGGCACCGCGACCGGCTTTCAGTTTCGCCGGTCTTGGTTAAAGAGGTCTCAACGAGATCGGGTTAGAGCAATTCCAGCAAACCTGTGAAGCGGTTTTGCGTTCGGAATTGCGGCAAATACTCGAGAGGGAAACAATGGCAGGCAAAAAAAGGCCTCTCGTCGTCATCACGCGCAAGCTGCCCGACCCGGTCGAGACCCGCATGCGCGAACTGTTCGACGCAAGGCTGAATGTCGAGGACCGGCCGATGACGCAGCCGGAACTGGTCGCGGCGGTCAAGGAAGCCGACGTTCTGGTGCCGACCATTACCGACAATATCGACGCGGCGCTGATCGCTCAGGCAGGCGACAACCTCAAGCTGATCGCCAATTTTGGCAACGGCGTCGACAAGATCGATGTCGCGGCTGCGGCCAAGAGGGGCATCACCGTCACCAACACGCCGAATGTCCTGACCGAAGACACCGCCGACATGACGATGGCGCTGATGCTGGCGGTGCCGCGGCGGCTCGCGGAAGGCGCCAATGTGCTCACCGGCGACAAGAAATGGGCCGGCTGGTCGCCGACCTGGATGCTGGGCCGGCGCATCTGGGGCAAGCGGCTCGGCATTGTCGGCATGGGGCGGATCGGCACGGCCGTAGCCAGGCGGGCCAAGGCCTTCGGACTGTCGATCCACTATCACAACCGCCACCGCGTGCTGCCGGCCGTGGAAGACGGGCTGGAGGCGACCTATTGGGAAAGCCTCGACCAGATGCTGGCCCGCATGGATATCATCTCGGTCAACTGTCCCTCGACGCCGGCAACCTTCCATCTGCTTTCGGCGCGGCGGCTGGCGCTACTGCAGCCCACCGCCTATGTCGTCAACACCGCGCGCGGCGACATCATCGACGAGGAAGCACTGGTCAAGCTGATCCAGGACGGCAAGATCGCCGGCGCCGGCCTCGATGTCTACGAGCACGAGCCGGCCTTGAACGGCAAGCTGCTGAAGCTCGCGGCCAAGAACAAGGTCGTGCTTTTGCCGCATATGGGCTCGGCGACGCTCGAGGGCCGTATCGACATGGGTGAAAAGGTCATCATCAACATCCGCGCCTTCGTTGACGGCCACCGCCCACCAGACCGCGTGCTGCCGCTCAGGACCTGACACTGTCGCGGTGCGATATCCGTGGCCCACAAACCGTAAGATAAGACTTACGGGAGAGCTTTGCGCATGGTGATCGAGGTCGGCCTGGCATAGCCGTCATGCGCCGTCCGTCCAGTTTCGCGAAAGCCGAGGCGAGCAAAGGCCGCGTGGTTCGCGGTCAACTCGATCCGCGTCTGAAGCTCGATGGCGGCCTTGCCGCGGCCGCGGGCAAGGTCTTCGACCGCCTGCATCAGCCGCCGGCCGATGCCTTGTCCCTGGCAGTCCGGCGCCACGGCGAGCTTGCCGACATAGAACTCTGCCACCT
>NZ_RZPL01000887.1:0-2052 GCF_004022805.1 Mesorhizobium sp. M7A.F.Ca.CA.002.04.1.1
ATGCCGGCGAGCGTGGCCCGGCGATCGAGATGTCCTGGCAAGGGGTTCGGGAGTTGGGCGTCTGGTCAAAGCCGGGCGGCGCGCCGTTCCTGTGCATCGAACCCTGGCACGGCCTTGCAAGCCCGGTGGATTTCGATGGTGATTTTGTCGACAAACCAGGCCTGATGCTGATCGCGCCGGGTGCAAGTCGCGTGATGAGCTATCAGGTACGTCTGCTGCCAATAGCCAATTGGAGTGCGCTCAGTGAATTCTGAAACGATCGAGATCTACCATCCACGTGGTGTTTCAAATTTGGGCCAATGGGACATTGGTGGTCTCAAGCTCAAAGTCTATGGTCTCGTCGCAGACAACAGAAAGATCGACGAACCCATGGCGACTCTGGCGCAGTCATTCGTGCGACAGGAGGTTCTGCCGCGTGTGGCGGACGAGGGTGACGAGAATGGCATGGGCTTTGTGATCATTCATCCTGGTGAGCTCGGTGTGTCCATCTTAGCTCACTGGTGGATACAGGGTTCGGTGCTTTGTCAGCACATCTATCGGAAGCTGTATTCCGCAACCGAACCGATGGACACGGTTAAGAGACCTGTTATTGCCTGTGTTTGGGAATTGGCTCTGATGAATGCCGAGCAGGAAGCTTGGCGAAAAACGATGATGAAAGGCGAGCCCAATCCATTGGGATACATGGGCGCTTGGGCTGACTTCGAAGCTGCATAGAGGCTGCTCATGATCGACTATTGCGTGGTCGCCCAGATCGTCGGTGCCCAATGAAGCTGTACTTCAGCCGCAATCCCAATCCTCGATTGGCGGTCGCGATCGCACGCTATCTCGAAACGAAACTGGACTTCGAATTCGCCTCGCCATTCGCTGCCGGGCAAATGGAGAAATTTCGCCGGTTAAATCCCAACCTCTCACTGCCCATCCTTGTGGATGATGAGGGAAAGAGCCTCTGGGAGGCAGACGCCATAGCCTGCAGGCTGTCGCGCCACGCGCATTCGGATTTCTGGCGCACCGGCGATGACGAACCTGAGATGATCCGGTGGCTCAGCTGGGGCAAGGAGCACTTCGCACTCGCTTGCGACACGGTGCATTTCGAACGTGGGACGAAACAGCGGTACGGCATCGGCCCGATCGATCAGAAGCGGGTGGAGGAGGGCCTGAACCAATTCCATACGGCTGCGGCAATACTCGACGCCGTGCTTGCCGAGCGGCAGTGGCTGGTCGGCAATTCGGTTTCCTATGCCGATTTTCGAATGGCGACCTTCCTACCGTTCAACGACGCCGCCAGACTGCCGCTCGACGATTATCCCTCTGTCAGCCGCTGGTACCGTCGACTTGAAGACATCGACGCCTGGCGTGACCCTTTCAAAGGGATGGATGCACCCGAATTGCCGCCGGTGCCGCAAATGGCCGTCGCGGATCAGCGGTGAGAACGCGCGCGAAGAGCAGCGCAGCAGGCCGAGCCTACCAAGGCGATGATGTGCGGGGGACCGGATGAATATCTATGTCCTGAGCGTGATCGAAGGACAGGAATGGGTCCTTCCTCGGCAGGCGGACGACTACCAGCTGTTTTCGACGCTCTGCGGCCGGAAGCAGACACAATGGCATCCGCCCAGGATGGAGATCCTGCGCGAACACGACGACGGTACGCTCCGGCAATATTCAGATTTTCCATGGCTTGGCGAGCATGTGCTCATCCTGCGAGCGAGGGCGTCGAAGTTGCTTCGGCCAACCCTCCAACCATACGGTGAATTCCTGCCGCTTCCTGCTGACGAGCCAATATCGCTCTTCAATGTCACCACCGTGATCGATGCACTGGACGAGGAACGTTCAAAGATCGTTCGCTTTGACGATGGCGGCGTCATGGTGATCGAAAGCCTCGTCCTTCGAGCGGACGCAATCGGCGGTACCGAGATATTCAAGCTGCCCGAGCGTGCCGACGGGGTGCGAACATCCGATATTTATCTGCAGGAGACGATCGTACGCCGGATCGGGGAGCTTGGGCTCAAGGGCATTGCTTTCAACCTGGTCTGGAGCGACCATCCGGTCGGACGA
>NZ_RZPL01000888.1:0-2048 GCF_004022805.1 Mesorhizobium sp. M7A.F.Ca.CA.002.04.1.1
CAGCAGGCCCTGCGCCTCCATGGCGTTGAGATGATGGGTCAGCGTCGCGCCCTGGATACCGATCATGCCGGCAAGCTCGCGCTGGTTGGCAAGGTTGCTCGACTTGACCGATAGCAGCGTGAGCCAGATCGGCAATGTACCTCCAGCCTCGACCAGGGCAGCATCGAAGGCCTGGGCAACCAGCTTGGCGGTTCGTCCGAGATTCATGCCGACTGGCGGGCGGTCAAAGGGTGTCATTGCAGGACCCTAGACGGTGTCATGCACGGATGGAACTGGCACGACTTATATATTGACATCTAACCATTCGATATCTAATTATCTAGAGATGGCGGGCTAAAGAGGAAATCCGGTCATGCAATATGTCTACATCGTCGTTATCGGTCTTCATGTCATGGCAGGCGTATTCTGGGCGGGCACGACCATCGCGGTCGGCCGTGACCCGGACATCCGGGCGGAACGGTTCTTCCGGCCGCAAATGGGCGCTGCCGGCCTGGTTTTCCTGACCGGCATACTGCTCTGGTATTTCTTTCACGAGGGTGTTTTCGGCTCGATGGAGAAGGTGCTGGCGCTGGGCATCGTGACGGCCCTGATCGCCGCCGGCGTGCAAGGCGCGCTGGTAGGCTCAACCAGCAGGCAGCTTGCCGGTGCCGATGCGGCAACGGAAAGGCAGTTGCGCGCGAAGATGACAAGAGGCGAGCGCATTGCCGGGGGGCTGTTGGTGCTGACAGTGCTGTGCATGGCCACCGCCAGAATGTTTTGAACGCCGCCACGCGGCACACCCTCACAGAATCGTGCGTTGTCTGGCGACGAGCCAATGACGCGCGAGCGCGCGGCCAGACCGAAGTACATGGGCTCTCGTACGCAGGTCCGGCCGCGCGCCACCGATCCTGGCAACGCCCAATTTCAGATCCGCAAGCCGAACCTGATGCCGTCGTAGATGGCGGCATGGATGTTGCGCGAAGCGACCGCGTCGCCGATGCGGAACAGTACAAAGCCGCCTTCTGGATTGCGCTTGGGGAAGATGTCGCCACCGCTCACCAGCCGTTCGTAGTCGACCGCACCGCCGTTCTTCGACAGAGGCTTCAGCGAGAGATAGAGATCATCGAGCGGCAACGTACCGTGCTCGACCACCACCTGGTCGACCCTGCGCTCGCCGCGCCAGCCATCGGCGAAATCCGATGCCAGTTCGGCGACCAGTTGGTTGCCCTCGCGGCGCACCGAACGCAGCCGCGTGTTGATGGTGATGCTGACGCCCTTTTCCTGAAAGGCGCGCATGTACGGCACATGGTTCATGCCGCCCATTTCCGGGGCAAAGAAACGTTCGGGCGAGACAAGTTCGAGTTTCGAGCCGGCATTGGCGATCAGTTCGGCGGCGCCCATGCCCTGATGGCCGCCATTGTCGTCATAGAGCAGTACATTTTCGGCCGGCTTGACGCTGCCGGCCATGATGTCCCAGCTTGAGGTGACAAGATTGTCGCCGGCCGTCAGCGGCGGGTTCTGCGGCAGGCCGCCGGTGGCGACCACCACCACGTCGGGTGACAGCGCCAGAACATCGTCCTTCTCCGCCCAGGTGTCGTAGCGGATCTCGACGCCGAGCCGGGCGAGTTCAGCCAGCCGCCAGTCGATGATACCGATCAGCTCCTTGCGGCGCGGATTCTGCGTCGCCAGTCGAATTTGGCCGCCGGCCTGGCTCGATGCTTCAAGCACCGTCACCTTGTGGCCGCGCTCGGCTGCGACCCGCGCAACCTCCAGCCCGCCGGCGCCGGCTCCGATGACCACGATTTTCTGCTTCGGTCCTTCGGTCTTGACGATGATATGCGGGATTTCGGCCTCGCGGCCAGTCGCGGCATTGTGGACGCAAAGCGCTTCGCCGCCCTCATAAATGCGGTCGAGACAATAGGTGGCGCCCACGCACGGGCGGATCTCATGCTCGCGGCCCTCCATCACCTTTTTGATGATGTGCGGATCGGCGATATGGGCGCGGGTCATGCCGACCATGTCGAGCTTGCCGGTGGCAATGGCGTGGCGTGCGGTGGCCACGTCGGATA
>NZ_RZPL01000889.1:0-2043 GCF_004022805.1 Mesorhizobium sp. M7A.F.Ca.CA.002.04.1.1
CCTCGACTTCAAGAAGCACAAGCCCGACGCCAATGTGAAGATCGCCGCGCAAGAGGAAAACGCCGACTATTCCGGCGTCATCGTGCGCAAGGGCGATCCGGAGCTGGTCGCGGCGATCAACAAGGCGCTGGCCGACATCAAGGCCGACGGCACCTATAAGAAAATCTCCGACACCTATTTCGGCCAGGACGTTTCGAAGTAATCTATGAGGCGGGCCGCTCCGCGGCCCACAGGACATATCGAGCGGCGAGTCGTCTTTGACGGTCCGCCGCTTTTGTCGTGATATGTCGCGCCTCGACGAAAGCCTCGACTTATTTGGAGGGTCTTACGTGCCGCACTGGCTGCAACTGATGCTGGAGTCGCTGCCTTCGCTGTTGTGGGCGGCGCTGATCTTCACCGTGCCGCTGACGCTGTTGTCCTTCGTCCTTGGGCTGACCGTTGGGTTGGGTGCGGCGCTTGCCCGGCTGTTTGGTCCGAAACCGCTGGTCGCGCTGGTGCGCTTCTATGTCTGGATCTTCCGCGGCACGCCGCTGCTGGTGCAGCTGTTCCTTATCTTCTACGGCCTGCCGTCGGTCGGTATCCTGCTCGACGCCTTCACGGCGGCGTTGATCGGCTTCACGCTCAACATCGGCGCCTACACGTCGGAAATCATCCGCGCGGCCATAGGGTCGGTGCCGAAGGGCCAGTGGGAAGCGGCCTATTCGATCGGCATGACCTGGAGCCAGGCGATGCGGCGCACCATCCTGCCGCAAGCCGGCCGGGTCGCGGTGCCGCCGCTTTCCAACACCTTTATCTCATTGGTCAAGGATACGTCGCTGGCCGCCGCCATCACCGTGCCGGAGATGTTCCAGGCGGCGCAGCGCATCGTCGCCACCACCTATGAGCCGCTGATCCTCTATGTCGAGGCGGCGATCCTCTATCTGGCGCTGAGTTCGGTGCTGTCGGCCTTGCAGACGCGGCTGGAGACCCGGCTCAACCGCTATGGCGGCTTCCTGGAGGCACGCTCATGATCGGCCTCAGCAACATCGAAAAGCGCTTTGGCGACAATCTCGTGTTGAAGGGCGTGACGGTCACCATTGCCGAAGGCAGCGTCACGGCGCTGGTCGGCCCGTCGGGCGGGGGAAAGAGCACCCTGCTGCGCTGTATCAACCTCCTGGAGATCCCGACCTCGGGCACGGTGCGCATCGGCGACGAGACGCTCGAATTCCATCCTGGTGGCAGGGTTCCGGCCAGGGATATCCAGCGCCTGCGGCTGCAGACCGGCATGGTGTTCCAGAACTTCCAGCTGTTTCCGCATCGCACCGCGATCGAGAACGTCATGGAAGGGCTGGTGACGGTGCTGAAATGGGCGCCTGAGAGGGCACGCGAGCGGGCGCTGGCTCTGCTGGAGAAGGTGGGGATGGCGCACAAGGCCGACGCCTGGCCGGCGACGCTGTCGGGCGGCCAGCAGCAGCGCGTGGCGATCGCCCGCGCCTTGGCGCCGTCGCCGAAAGTGCTGCTCTGCGACGAGCCGACCTCGGCACTCGACCCGGAACTGGCGCAAGAGGTGGTCGACGTGCTTGGCAAGCTCGCCAGTGAAGGCACGACCATGGTGATGGCGACGCATGATCTGCGCCTCGCCTCCAAGATCGCCAAGGAAGTGGTGTTCCTCGATGCCGGCGTCGTCGTCGAGAAGGGACCGGCCGCGGTGCTGTTCAACAATCCGGAGCAGCAACGGACGAAGCGGTTCATTGCGACGCTGAAGCAGGAGGCTGAGAAGGAAGGCGGCGGCGGGTAGGCGCGGCCTAGGGTCTGTAGAATTCGGGCGATGGCCCCGAAGGCGCGCCGGTTCCGGTATATCTTGCCGGATGCGCGAGCAGGCCGTCAGCCATCCTTCGGCATATCGGGCCTTGCCGCCAGCAGCCGCTGAAATTTCACCGTCAGATCTCCCTCGAAATCGCGGCTCTTCATTTGCAGGTTCAGATATGATGGCTGACGAGCGCCACGCCAAGTCCGATGAGGATCGAACCGCATGTCTTTGGGATCACCCATCCGGCGCCAGTG
>NZ_RZPL01000088.1:0-11764 GCF_004022805.1 Mesorhizobium sp. M7A.F.Ca.CA.002.04.1.1
CGTTGGCGCCACGCCGATCACACCGAACGAGTCGACGACGCTGGCGTTGATTGCCCTCAACGCGGCTTTCGTCCTGATTCTTATCGCGCTGGTCGGGCGTGAGGTGCACCGCATCCTGATGGCGCGCCGGCATGGCAAGGCCGCTTCGCGGCTGCATGTGCGCATTGTCGCCATGTTCGCCCTGGTTGCCGCCATTCCGGCCATCATGGTGGCCATCATCGCGTCGATCACGCTCGACATCGGCCTCGACCGCTGGTTCGAGATCCGCACCAAGACGATCGTCAATTCGTCGCTGTCGATCGCCGACGCCTATGTTCAGGAAAATGCCCGCAACCTGCAGGGTACGACACTGTCCATGGCCTATGATCTCGATGCGTCACGCACACTCTACGGCCTTGATCGTACCGGCTTTCTCGACCTGATGAACAAGGAAGCCGTGGGCCGTTCGCTGGCTCATGCGGCGCTGATCAAACCTGACGGCTCTTTCGTCATGAGCGCCAAGACCGACACGGATTTTGCCATGCCTGAGCCGCCGGAAGGCGCCGTGGCCAGCGCTGCCGACGGCAAGCCGGTGCTGATCGAGCCGAAAACGCGCAACATCATGGGCGCCATCGTCAAGCTGCGCGAGATCGAAGGGCTCTATCTCTATACCATTCGCCTCGTCGATCCGGAGGTCATCAAGGCGCGGCAGATCGTCAGGTCCAACACCGACGAATATCGGGGGCTGGAAGACAACCGCCGCACCTCGCAGGTGGCCTTCGCGCTGCCCTATCTTTCGCTCACCCTCATCATCATCCTGTCCGCGATCTGGACCGGCATTGCGGTCGCCGACCGTCTGGTGCGGCCCATTCGCCAGCTCATCGGCGCCGCCGACGAAGTGGCGACCGGCAATCTCGACGTCGCGGTTCCGGTCAGGCCCTCGGACGGCGATGTCGCCTCGCTCGGCGATACGTTCAACAAAATGCTTCTCGAACTGAAATCGCAGCGCAACGAGATCCTGTCGGCCAAGGACCTGATCGACGAGAGGCGACGCTTCTCCGAAGCCGTGCTTGCCGGCGTTACCGCCGGCGTCATCGGCGTCGATCCCTACGGCATCGTCACCATCGTCAACCGCTCGGCCGAAGCGATGCTGGCCATATCCGCCAGCGCAGCCCTTGGGCAGAACCTTTCCGCCGTGCTGCCGCATGTCGGCCGCGTCTTCGAAATCGGCCGCAAGTCCGGCAAACCCGTCTATCGCGAGCAGGTGACCTTCTACCGCGCCGGCGCCGAGCGGACCTTCAACGTTCAGATCACCATCGAGGCCGGCGATGACGGCTCGGAGGAAAAGTCCTATGTCGTGACGGTTGACGACATCACCGACCTGGTCCAGGCGCAGCGCTCGTCGGCTTGGGCGGATGTGGCGCGGCGTATCGCCCACGAGATCAAGAACCCGCTGACGCCGATCCAGCTCTCGGCCGAACGCATCAAGCGCCGCTATGGCAAGGTGATTACCGAGGACCGCGAGGTTTTCGACCAGTGCACCGACACCATCATTCGTCAGGTCGAGGATATCGGCCGTATGGTCGACGAATTCTCGGCGTTCGCGCGCATGCCGAAGCCCGAGATGAAGGCCATAGATCTGCGCGAATCGCTGCGCGAGGCCTCGTTCCTGGTCGAGGTCAGCCGCGCCGACATCACCTTCGAGCGGACCTTCGGCAGCGAGCCGCTGAAGGGCACGTTCGACAGCCGGCTGATGGCGCAGGCTTTCGGCAATGTGATCAAGAACGCCGCCGAGGCAATCGACGGATTGGAACAGAAGGATGGTTCGCACGGCATAATCCGGATTCAGGCCGGGCGCCAGAATGGTGTGATTCGAATCGACGTCATCGACAATGGCAAAGGCCTGCCGCGCGAGAATCGCCAACGGCTGCTCGAGCCCTACATGACCACACGCGAGAAGGGCACCGGACTTGGCCTCGCTATCGTCAAGAAGATCGTGGAGGACCATGGTGGCAGGCTGGAACTACACGATGCTCCTGCGGACTTCCACGATGGGCGCGGCGCGATGATCAGCATCATCCTGCCGCCTGCGGCCGCAACGGCTCCGCGCGGCGAAAGCAGGGCGGAAAACGAAAGAGAAACTGAAAAGGTCGGTAATGGCGTCTGATATTCTCATCGTCGATGACGAGGAAGACATCCGTGAACTCGTCGCGGGCATACTGAGCGACGAAGGTCACGAAACCCGCACGGCATTCGATGCCGACAGCGCGCTCGCTGCTATAGCTGATCGCGCGCCGCGGCTGATTTTCCTCGACATCTGGCTGCAGGGCTCGCGTCTCGACGGGCTGGCGCTGCTCGACGAGATCAAGACGATGCATCCGACCTTGCCGGTGGTGATGATTTCCGGCCACGGCAACATCGAAACGGCGGTCTCCGCCATCCGTCGCGGCGCCTATGACTTCATCGAAAAACCGTTCAAGGCCGACAGGCTGATCCTTATTGCCGAACGTGCGCTCGAGACCTCGAAATTGCGGCGCGAGGTTTCCGACCTCAAGCTGCGCAGCGGTGAAACCTTCGATCTGATCGGCATGTCGTCGGCGATGAGCCAGTTGCGTCAGACCATCGAACGCGTCGCGCCGACCAACAGCCGCGTGATGATCATCGGCCCGTCTGGCTCGGGCAAGGAACTGGCCGCGCGCGCCATCCACACGCTGTCGGCGCGCAAGGGCGCGCCTTTCGTGACGCTGAGCGCCGCCAACATCACGCCCGAGCGTATGGAGATCGAACTGTTCGGCACCGAATCGAATGGCGTCGAGCGCAAGGTCGGCGCGCTCGAGGAGGCCCATCGCGGCATCCTCTACATCGACGAGGTGGCCGACATGCCGCGCGAGACGCAGAACAAGATCCTGCGCGTGCTGGTCGAGCAGCAGTTCGAGCGGGTAGGGGGAACCAAGCGGGTCAAGGTCGATGTCCGCATCATCTCTTCCACGTCGCAGAACCTCGAAGCGATGATCGCCGACGGGCGTTTCCGCGAGGATCTTTACCATCGCCTCGCGGTGGTTCCGGTCATCGTGCCGGGATTGGCCGAGCGGCGCGAGGATATTCCCTACCTCGTCGACAATTTCATGAAGCAGATCGCCCGCCAGGCCGGCATCAAGCCGCGCCGCATCGGCGACGACGCGCTGGCCGTGCTGCAGGCGCACAACTGGCCGGGCAACGTTCGCCAGCTGCGCAATAATGTCGAGCGCCTGATGATCCTGGCGCGCGGCGACGACGTCGATGCGCCGATCACCGCTGATCTGTTGCCGGCCGAGATCGGCGATGTCATGCCGCGCACCCCGAATCAATCCGACCAACACATCATGGCGCTGCCGCTCCGCGAAGCGCGTGAGCAGTTCGAGAAGGATTACCTGATCGCCCAGATCAACCGGTTCGGCGGCAACATCTCGAAAACCGCCGAGTTCATCGGCATGGAGCGCTCCGCTCTGCATCGCAAGCTGAAGTCCCTGGGCGTCTAAGCGCGACGTCCGACCAGCCGCGCGTGGTCCAACCATTTGCCGGTTACGCCCGCGGTGGAATCGCATAAGAAAGCCCGAGAATTTCTGAGGGGTCGCCAATGCCGCGCATTGCCTATGTCAACGGGCGCTATGTCACGCACGCCGACGCTGCCGTGCATATCGAGGATCGCGGCTATCAGTTTGCCGACGGTGTCTATGAGGTCTGCGAAGTGGCGCGTGGCTTCATCGTCGACATGCCGCGCCACCTGGCCCGGCTGAACCGTCCGCTGACCGAATTGTCGATCGCCTGGCCGGTCACCTCTCACGTGCTGCCGCTCATTCTGCGTGAGGTGGTCAATCGCAACCACGTCGCCAATGGCCTGGTCTACGTGCAGGTGACGCGCGGCGTGGCCAGCCGCGACTTCGTCTTCCCTTCCGCCGACACCAAGCCTTCGCTGGTGGTAACCGCCAGGAAGGCCGATCCTGCCGCTGGTGCAAAGCGAGCCGAGACAGGCATCGCCGTCATCACCGTGCCGGAGAACCGCTGGGACAGGGTCGACATCAAGACTGTCGGGCTGCTGCCCAATGTCTTGGCCAAGCAGAAGGCAAAGGAAGCCGGTGCGCAGGAAGCCTGGTTCGTCGACACCGAAGGTAACGTCAAGGAAGGCGGCTCGTCCAACGCCTGGATCGTCACCAGGGACGGCGTTCTGGTCACCAGGCCGGCCGAGCATGGCATCCTGCGCGGCATCACCCGCACGACCATGTTCGAAGTGGCGGCCAAGCTTGGCCTGAAGATCGAGGAGCGCGGCTTTTCCGTCGCCGAGGCCAAGACGGCACGCGAGGCGTTCATCAGTTCCGCAACGACGATCGCCATGCCGGTGGTGACCATCGATGGCGACACGGTCGCCAATGGGCACCCCGGCTCAATAACACTTTCGTTGCGGCAAGCCTTTTTTGACATTGCGGAAAAAAGTCCAGCCTGATAACCGCACAGGTGGAATGAACATCAATATATCTCGTTCTGCTTGTCGTTACTGACGACAAGACGGTGTTTGCGAGCTTGACATGCGCCCGTTAATTTGGCGCATTGGCTTGCAAACCGAAGGGGATCGGCGAAAGACAAGAACAATGGCGGAACGATCGCAAAACCTTCAGGACCTGTTCCTGAATTCAGTTCGCAAGAGCAAGAACCCGCTCACCATCTTCCTCATCAACGGCGTGAAGCTGACCGGCGTGGTCACTTCGTTCGACAATTTCTGTGTCCTGCTGCGCCGCGATGGTCACTCCCAGCTCGTCTACAAGCACGCCATTTCCACGATCATGCCGAGCCAGCCGGTTCAGATGTTCGATGGCGAGGAAAGCCAGGGCGCCTGATTGGCACGTGAGAAAGACGCGGACGCCACCGTTCGCGGGAAACCAGCGCATCACCCCAGGACTGAGGCCAAGGGCCCGACCCGGGCCGTGGTCATTGTGCCCGTCCTTACCCGCCACCAGCGCAACGACGACGAGACCAACCGCCCGCGGCTGATGCGTTCGGCTGATGCGCGTCACGACGAGGCCGTTGGCCTTGCCCGCGCCATCAACCTTGATCTGATTCACACCGCGGTGGTGACCGTCAACGATCCGCGCCCGGCGACGCTGCTCGGCAGCGGCAAGGTCGCCGAGTTCGCGGAAATCGTCAAAGAGGGACATGCGGAAGTGGTCGTCGTCGACCATCCGCTGACCCCTGTGCAGCAACGCAATCTCGAGAAAGAGCTGAACGCCAAGGTGCTGGACCGCACCGGGCTGATCCTCGAGATATTCGGCGAGCGTGCACGCACCAAGGAAGGCACGCTGCAGGTCGAGCTCGCCCATCTCAACTACCAGAAGGGCCGCCTCGTGCGTAGCTGGACCCATTTGGAGCGTCAGCGCGGCGGCGCCGGATTCCTTGGGGGCCCCGGCGAAACACAGATCGAATCCGACCGGCGGCAGTTGCAGGAAAAGATCATCAAGCTGAAGCAGGAGCTGGAAACGGTGCGGCGCACGCGCGACCTGCACCGCGCCAAGCGCAGGAAGGTGCCGTTCCCGGTGGTGGCGATCGTCGGCTACACCAATGCCGGCAAGTCGACGCTGTTCAACCGGCTGACCGGGGCGGATGTGCTGGCACAGGACATGCTGTTCGCCACGCTCGACCCGACGCTGCGCCGCGTGCGCCTGCCACATGGCACGCCGATCATCCTCTCCGACACGGTCGGCTTCATTTCGGACCTGCCGACACATCTGATCGCGGCTTTCCGCGCCACCCTGGAAGAGGTGGTCGAGGCCGACCTCGTGCTTCATCTGCGCGACATTTCCGATCCGGACACGGCCGCCCAGGCCGAGGATGTCGAGCGTATCCTTGCAGATCTTGGCGTTGACGCTGGTGATGCCAAGCGGGTGATCGAAGTGTGGAACAAGATCGACCGGCTCGACGAAGGCAACCGGACCCGGCTGCTTGCAGACGGCGCCGATGCCAACAAGGCGCCGCCGATTGCGGTGTCGGCGGTGACCGGCGAGGGCATCGATGCGCTGAAGGCGATCATCGAAACGCGGATGGCGGGCGAACTCGAAGACCTCACCGTGACGATCGAGCCGGCACAGTTCGGCCTTGTCGACTGGCTTTACCGCAATGGCGATGTGGTTTCGCGAAGCGACAATGACGACGGCAGCGCCACCATCTCGCTGAAGGCCACGCAAAGCGCGCGCGAAGAGATCGAAAACAGATTGCGTCGTAAAAACAACGGATAATCCGGAGCAGTTCCAGGAAAAGTGTATAGCGGTTTCCGTCGGGAGTTGCCCGAAAAGAGAGACTACTTCGCGGTCTTTGCTTCCTGCCAGAGCGCTTCCATCTCGGCCAGATCAGCCTTGTCCAGCGTGTTGCCGGCTTTCTCCAAAGCCTGCTCGACATAATGGAAACGTGAGCGGAATTTCTCGTTGGTGCCGCTCAGCGCTGCTTCCGAATCGAGCTTGAGGTGGCGACCGAGATTGACGACGGCAAACAGCATGTCGCAGAACTCGTCCTTGATCGAGGCGGTGTCGCCCTTGGCCAGCGCCTCGCGCAATTCGCCGATCTCTTCCTCGATCTTGTCGAGGATGGGTGCTGCCTCGCTCCAGTCGAAGCCGACGCGGGCGGCCTTCTCCTGAAGTTTCAGCGCCCGGGTCAGCGCGGGCAGGGCGACCGGCACGCTATCCAGAAACCCCTTGCCATTGTCTTCGGGATCGAGACCGCGCGCGAGGCGGGCGCTTCGTTTCTCTGCCTTCTCTTCTGCCTTGATCTTTTCCCACATGCCCTTGGCCATGCCGGCGCTGCGGGCCTTTTCGTCGCCGAAGACATGCGGATGGCGTCGGATCATTTTCGTCGTGATGGCTTGCACCACATCGGGGAAGGCAAACTCGCCGGCCTCCTCGGCCATTTGCGCGTGGTAGACGACCTGCAGCAGCAGATCGCCGAGTTCGTCGCGCAGATCGTCGAGGTCGCCGCGCGCGATGGCATCCGCGACCTCATAGGCCTCTTCGATCGTGTAGGGCGCGATGGTCGAGAAATCCTGTTCGATATCCCAGGGACAGCCGGTCTTCGGCGCCCGCAGCGCCGCCATGATCTCGATCAGGCGCGAAATGTCTTTCGATGGCGTCATAGGGCTGATGCTATCGCGCGGCCGGCCGCGCGGCCAACGCTGTCAGCCGGCGAGAGTGCCTTGTCCACAGGCGAGCCACGTCAGTCGAGCACCGAGACGATCGCTTTGGCGAGGTCGTCCATGCCGTCCTCGGGCAGGCCGGCGACATTGATGCGGCTGTCGCCGACCATGTAGACGCCGTGCTCGGCGCGCAGCCGTTCGACTTGCGCTTCGGTGAGGCCAAGGCGGGAGAACATGCCGCGATGGCTGGCGACGAAATCGAAGCGGTCGGAATTGGATTGCCGGCGCAGGGCTTCGGAGAACTGGACACGGAGTCTCAGCATGCGCAGCCGCATCTCTTCAAGTTCGGCTTCCCAGTCTGCACGCAAGGCGGCGTCCTCCAGCACGATGCGTACGGCTGCTGCCCCGTGGTCCGGCGGCATCGAATACATGGCGCGCGCCGCCGACAGCATCTGGCTCATCGCCACATCTGCCTGTGCGCCGTCCTTGGCCAGGATCATTGCTGCGCCGACGCGGTCGCGGTAGACGGCGAAATTCTTCGAGCAGCTCGACGCGACGACCATTTCCGGAACTTTCGCCGCCAGCAGGCGCAAGCCGAGGGCGTCGGCCTCAAGGCCATCGCCAAAGCCCTGATAAGCGATGTCGACGAACGGCAGCAGCGCGCGCTCGACGACCAGATCGGTAACGGCTGCCCACTGTGCCGCATCCAGATTGGCGCCGGTTGGGTTGTGGCAGCAGCCATGCAGCAGCACGACGTCGCCGCTCTTTGCGGTCCGCAGGGCCGCCAGCATGTCGTCGAAGCGAACAGCACCCGACGCGGCGTCGAAATACGGGTATTCACGGATCTGCAGGCCGGCGGCGCGCATCACCGGCATGTGGTTCGGCCAGGTCGGGTCCGACAGCCAGATGGTTGCGTCCGAACGCGTCCGCTTCAGCAATTCCGCCACCAGCCGCAGCGCGCCGGAGCCGCCGGGCGCCTGTGCGGCGCGGATGCGCGTCATGTCAGCGCCCGGACCGAAGGCGAGCTTGGCCATCACCGTGTTGAAGCCGGTATCGCCGGCAAGGCCGAGATAGGTCTTGGTGTCCTGGGCCTGCAGCAGGCGCTTTTCCGCCTCGCGCACGGCGCGCATAACCGGCGTCTTGCCGTCGCGATCCTTGTAGACGCCGACGCCGAGATCGACTTTGTCGGGGCGCGGATCGGCGCGATAAAGGCCGATCAGGGCCAGGATCTTGTCGGCGGGGGCGGGCTGCAGGGTCTCAAACATCGATAGGGCTCCAATGGCGGCGGAGTGATACGCAAATCGGTCGCGTTTCGCCAGCGGTTTTAGCTAGGTGCTCCAGCCCGAGACGGCTGGGAAGCCTGCCCTGCGCGCTCATGGATGAGGGTTTGAAGGGAAACCTATTGATGCGCGTCGGAAATGACCAGCCGGCACGAGCAGAGCGATCACGCCATCCTCTGCGCCGGCATGAGCGCTTCCGTGCGTAATTTCGGCTTTGCCTCGGCCAGCGGTCAGCGGTCAGCCCCCGCCGGGCCTGTCTTTCACAGCCTGCCGCAACAGCCAGGCGACCGCGCCCAGCACCATCAAGGCCAGCCCGAACCATGTCAGGGCATAGACCAGATGGTTGTTGTGGAACGAAACGACCGTCAGGCCGCCGACCGGCCACCCTCCCGGATTGGGCGTGGCATCGGCATCGATGAAATAAGGAGCGACCTGCCCGATGCCTTGCTTGGCGGCGATCGCCTGTACATCGCGCGAATACCAGCGGTTGGCAGCCGGATCGTTGGTGCGCAGGAAGCCGCCTTTCGGTTCGCTGATGCGCAACAGGCCATGAATTCCGGTGTGATCGCCCGAGGGCTTGCCTGCGAAGCGGGTTGCCGGATCGCGCTTGTCCGTCGGCACGAAGCCCCTGTTCACCAGAATCGTGAAGCCATCATCCGCTCGGAACGGCGCCATTACCCAGAAGCCACCGCCGAGATCGGTGACCGCCTGGACCAGGGTCTCGCGATCACCGAGAAACCGGCCCGTGACGACGAGGCGGCGATACTCGTCATCCCTGGCGTTGATCGCTGGCCAGGCCGAAGGCGCCGGGGCGGCCACGGGTACTGCCTTGAGACGCTGGTCGACACGCTCGATCAGGTCGAGCTTCCAGACGCGGCGCTCCAGCTGCCAGATACCGAGCGCCGAGAACCCTGCGATGCCGATGGCTCCGCAAAGGCAAAGCATCAATAGCGTCCATCTCGAACGCGTAACCCTTTGGCCGTCGCCTGTATTCGGATGCGGTGTCGTCCGCGCCTGTTCGTCCAAAGCCAGGTCCCTCTCTCAGGGTATCTGACTCATGTCATGGCCGGGCATCATGTTGACGTTCAGATGGTACATGACCCAGAGCGAGCCCGTCAGCGCGATCATCACCAGGATGAGGGTGAAGATCAGCGCCATCATGGTCCAGCCGCTCTCCGACCTGGTGTTCATATGCAGGAAGAACACCATGTGGACGATGATTTGCACGACGGCGAAGGCCATGATGGCAATCGCCGACGCCATCTGATTGCCGAGCGCGTTGGTCATGACCAGCCAGAAGGGAACGGCGGTCAGCACGACGGACAGGCCGAAGCCTGTCAGATAGCCGGCCAGCGAGCCGTGATTGACGCCGTGATGCGCGTGGCTGTGGTTGCTGGTGTCTGTTTGGTGCCCGGCGCTCATCGCAACATTCCCATCAGATAAACGAAGGTGAAGACGCCGATCCAGATGACGTCGAGGAAGTGCCAGAACATGCTCAGGCACATCAGGCGCCGCTGGTTCGCGGCGATCAGCCCATGCCTGGAGACCTGCACCATCAGCACCACCAGCCAGACCAGGCCGAAGGTGACGTGCAGGCCATGCGTTCCGACCAGCGTGAAGAACGACGAAAGAAAGCCGCTGCGCTGCGGCGTCGCCCCCTCGTGGATGAAATGGGCGAATTCGTAGAGTTCGATGCCGAGAAAGGCGAGGCCGAACAGGCCGGTGATCACCAGCCACACCTGCATCGGCCTCACTCGCCCTTTCGCCATCTCCAGCATCGCGAAGCCGTAGGTGATGGAGGACAGGAGCAGCATGGTGGTGTTGAGCGCGACCAGCGGAAGATCGAACAGGTCCTTCGGCGCGGGCCCGGCGGCGTAGTTGCCACCGAGCACGCCGTAGACTGCAAACAGCATCGCAAAGATGAGGCAGTCGCTCATCAGGTAGATCCAGAAGCCGAGCATGGTGCTGCTGCCGCTCTCGGCATGGCCGTGGTCGTCTTCCAGGTGGAAGATCGTGTCGTCGATCACCGTGTCGGCGTGTGCCATGGTGCTCATCCCGCCTGGCTGGTGGCTGCGAGCAGGCGTGTCCGCTCGTCCTCGACGCGGGTGACGTCGCTGGACGGAATGTGGAAGTCCCGGTCGTAATTGAAGGTATGCGCGATGGCGTAGCCGATCAGAGCAACGAAGCTCACGATCGCCAGCCACCAGATGTACCAGATGAGCGCCACGGCAAGCACCACGCTCAACCCAGCCAGAATGACGCCGGCTCCGGTGTTGCGCGGCATGTGGATGTCGTGGAAGCCCGTCAACGGACGCTGGTAACCGCGATTCTTCATGTCCGCCCAGGTGTCGAGATCGTGGACGACCGGCGTAAAGGCGAAATTGTAGGCCGGGGGCGGCGACGAGGTTGCCCATTCGAGTGTACGCCCGTCCCACGGATCACCGGTGTCGTCGCGAAGCTGCTCGCGCCGGCGCACGCTGACGAAGATCTGGATGAGGAAGGACAGGATACCAAGGAGGATCAGGAAGGCGCCAAAAGCGGCGATGATGAACCAGATCTGCAGCGAGGGATCCTCGAAGGTGCGTAGCCGGCGCGTTACGCCCATCAGGCCGAGGATGTACAGCGGCATGAAGGCGAACCAGAAGCCGACCACCCAGAACCAGAAGGACATCTTTCCCCAGAACGGATCGAGCCGGAAGCCGAATGCCTTGGGGAACCAGTAGCTGATACCGGCAAACAGGCCGAACAGCACGCCGCCGATGATGACGTTGTGGAAATGCGCGACCAGGAACAGGCTGTTGTGGAGCACGAAGTCGGCCGGCGGAACGGCGAGCAGCACGCCGGTCATGCCGCCGACGGTGAAGGTCAGCATGAAGGCGACTGTCCACATCATCGGCAGTTCGAAGCGGATGCGGCCGCGGTACATGGTGAACAGCCAGTTGAATATCTTGGCGCCTGTCGGGATCGAAATGATCATCGTGGTGATGCCGAAGAACGAGTTGACGCTCGCTCCCGACCCCATGGTGAAAAAGTGATGCAGCCAGACGAGATAGGACAGGATGGTGATGACGATGGTTGCGTAGACCATCGAGGTGTAGCCAAAGAGCCGCTTGCCGCAGAAGGCCGAGGTCACTTCGGAAAATATGCCGAAGGCCGGCAGGATCAGGATGTAGACCTCGGGGTGGCCCCAGATCCAGATCAGGTTCACGTACATCATCGGATTGCCGCCGAAGTCGTTCGTGAAGAAGTTGGTGCCGACATAGCGGTCGAGAGCCAGCAGGGCCAGCACCGCCGTCAGCACCGGGAAGGCGGCGACGATGAGCACATTTGTGCAGAGCGCGGTCCAGGTGAAGAT
>NZ_RZPL01000890.1:0-2040 GCF_004022805.1 Mesorhizobium sp. M7A.F.Ca.CA.002.04.1.1
GCATTGCCTAGGTGATAGCCCTGGCGAAGAACGACCGCCGTCGCCGGGATGCCGGAGAACGTAGCCGAGAAGGCGGCATTGGCGGCAACGCCGATGCCCAGGACTTTCCAGCGATGGCCCGGCGTGAACACCCTCCCGGTGGAACCGGTATCTTCCAGAAGTTCCGACGGCTGCCGGTCGGTGCAATTGACAATGGCGGACATGACTTCATTTCCCGTGCTGGCCAGCGGTCCGGCCTTGACGATCTGTCCCTACCGCCATAATTTCGTCCTGAAAATCAGGAAGTTTTGAACTTACAATCCTGAAAATCGGGACTTCCAACATGCGACGCGTGACATTCGACCTCGACGTCCTGCGCAGTTTCGTCACCGGCATGGAGCTGGGTAGCTTTGCCAAGGCCGCTGACCGGCTTGGCCGGTCGACGTCGGCGGTCAGCGCGCAATTGAAGAAACTGGAAGAACAGGCGGCGACGCCGATCTTCCGCAAATCAGGACGCGGCCTCGCTTTGACCGAGGCAGGCGAGACCATGCTCGGCTATGCGCGCAGGCTGATCGAATTGAATGACGAGGCGGCATCCGCCATCCACGGTGTCGAGCTGGAAGGCTGGGTACGGCTCGGCTTGCAGGAAGATTTCGGCGAGGCGGTGCTGCCGGACGTGCTCGGCCGATTTGCCCGGGCGCACCCCAAGGTGAAGATCGAAGCCAGGATCGCACGCAGCCACGACCTTGCCGAAAGGGTCCTGTCAGGCAGCCTCGATATCGCGCTCGCCTGGCACTGCGGCGAAACGCTGCCCTACAGCCAGCATGTCGCCGATGTGCCGATGCGCTGGATCGGGCCGGCAAAGCGTATCGAGACCAGCCTGCGCAACAGTGAGCCGCTGCCGCTGGTGGCGCTCGAAGCGCCATGCCTTCTGCGCACGGTGGCAACCGAAACGCTCGACCGCGCCGGCCTGTCGTGGCGGATGGCCTTTTCCAGCCCGAGCCTTGGCGGCATCTGGGCAGCCGTGGCGGCGGGGCTGGGGCTGACAATCCGCACCGACATCGGCCTGCCGGCCAGCGTCAGCGCGATGACGCCGGAGATCGCCGGGCTGCCGGCATTGCCCAAAATGGCGTTGGTGCTGCACCAGAAGGATGCTGAACTGGATCCGGTGGCAGCGCGGCTGGCCGACATATTGCTGCAGGCGGCGTTGCAGGCGCTGCCACGGGACGAGCGGTTGAAGGAGGTCGCTTAGACAGCCGGAACAGGTATCCAGCGCCCGACCGCTTATTTACGCTTGTTCGACCTGCCGGCGAACGGATTGTCCGACGTGCGCAGCGCGATGCGGATCGGCACGCCGGGCATATCGAAGGCTTCGCGCAGGCTGTTGGAGAGATAGCGGACATAGGATTGCGGCATCGCATCGGGCCGCGAGCACTGGACAACGAAACCCGGCGGCCGGGTCTTGGCCTGGGTGACGTATTTGACCTTCAGCCGGCGCCCTGCCACGGCAGGCGGCGGATGGTGTGCCAGGATGCCTTCCAGCCAGCGGTTGAGCTTGCCAGTCGAGACGCGGCTGTTCCATACCTTGTGGGTCCTGATGACGGCATCCATCAGCTTGTCGAGGCCGCGCCCGGTCTCGCCGGAGACAGGTACGGCCTGCAGGCCGCGCGCCTGGGGAAGAAGCCGTTCCGTCTTCTCGCGCAGTTCGGCCAGAAGCTCCTGGGGATGGTCGATCAGGTCCCATTTGTTGAAGGCGATCACCGGCGCCCGGCCTTCCCTGATGATCAGGTCGGCGATCTGCAGATCCTGCTTCTCGAAGGGAATGGTGGCGTCGAGCACGATGATGACGATCTCGGCGAAGCGGATGGCGCGCAGGCCGTCCTGCACCGACATCACTTCGAGCTTTTCGTGAATCCTGGCCTTGCGGCGCATGCCGGCCGTATCGAACAGCTTCAGGCGGCGGCCATGCCAATCCCAATCGACCGAGATCGAATCACGGGTGATTCCGGCTTCCGGTCCGGTGAGCAGCCGCTCTTCGCCGATCAGCGCGTTGATCAGCGT
>NZ_RZPL01000891.1:0-2035 GCF_004022805.1 Mesorhizobium sp. M7A.F.Ca.CA.002.04.1.1
GGCGACCATTGCCTTTCTCGCCAATGATCTGGAGGGGTGCGTGGCCGCTGCGGTCAAGAGCGATCAACTGTTCGCCGACATCCACGGCTGGTCGGCGGCGGCACTTGCGTTGCTGAAACGCAACCGCGAGGCCGGGGATGAGTTCAGACGTTTTCTACGCAACCTAACGGCGGCGTGGCAAGGGCCGGGTAGGCTTGACCGCGCTGTCGCCGTGGAGTGGTTCAAGACCGCTTTTCCGATCCGGTTACCAGTCGATCAGGAGAAGCTGGCCCGTGGCATCGAATTGGCAGCCCAGTCGGGCTGACACGGCCGAACCGTTGCTCGCAATTGCGCCGGGTTTCACTTGCAGCGTGACATCACGTAGTCGCCGAGGCGCTTATGATATGCGCTCAAACGGTTTTTCTTTATTTGATCGGGCGGGCCGGCGTTCGGGTCGAGATTGTAGTGATCGGGAAATGTATAGTCCTCACCGGGTCCATCCGCCGGCGCAATGGTGGCGATCGTTTGCTCGACGTCGCCGGTGAAGGGAAAGGCGATGTTCACGATCAGGTCTTGGTCGAAGTATGGTTGGATGGTGATCTCCTCCCAGGTTTTGTCCCTGGGCGTCATGAACCCACGCAGCAGGTCCTTCATCGCCTCCTGATCTCCACTTCTGAAGATCGCTTGCTTGGCCGGATCCTTGATCAGGTCTCGGATGAATTCGCCAAGCGCCTCGAACTGCACATCTTTGAACTTCACCATGTCCACTTTCCCCGCTAAACCAGATTGAGCACTGTAGCGCTGCCGTTATCAGCGCTATTGAAAACCCTGACTGCCGAGCAGGCCGCCAAGCACTTCATCCGATACCTTCGCAGTATCATTGAGATCGAGCAGTCCTGCCAGCGTTTTTGGCTCTACGTCCGGAATGAGCCTGCGAGAGGTGATATCCGTATCGGCAGCCTTGAACAGTGCGGATGCGATCGTGGCGGCCACCACATAGGAGCCAACTGGGCCAAGATGGCTGCCGTCATTACCAAGAACGGACGCCTCCTGGATGATATAGTAGGAGAGAGGTGTTTGCCTCAGGAACTCCGGGTACCGTTGCAAAGCGGCCCGAAGTCGGCCGGCGTTGTAGACGTAACGTTTGGCGCAGGCGGCCGTGGGAAGCATGTCATTGCCCGTCAGGACCGGCACATCGATACTGTTGTCGCCCAGGGCGGTCTTCACCGCACCGGCCACGTCCTGCCCGGATGGCAAACCAAGGTCGTAACAGCGCCAGCAATCCATGAAGGCAACCGGCCGGACTGTGCCGTTCAATTCCGCACTCAGGCCGGCAATCGTCAGTTCTTTCGACAGGAATGGTCCTATGCGCCGGGCACTTTGAGCTTTCGACGGGGGGTCGGCTGAGGCAAACCGGTTCCAGTCGACAATCCAGTTCTCGGGTATTGGAATCTCCCCACCCGGGCGCAGGCTGGAAAAGGACAGCATTTTGCGCAGATTGGCTGGTTCTTCGACCGACCTGTCGTTCACGACATAGAACTGCCGGACCATGGCGTGGGCAAAGCGCGACGCACCGAAGGTGAATTCCAAAGGCAGCGCATTGAAAGTCTCAAGTGCCGAGACTCCGGCGCCAAGAAAATCGTCACTGGCGAAAAAATGGTCCCATATTTCCGGAGCCAGAACTTTTCTCAGATAGTCGTTGATGATCACAGTGCGGTAAACCGAGGTCAGATAGATCCTGGCACGCTTGTAAGCTTCTGCTGGGTCGGTGCCGATGCCAAGCAGCAGATCCACGATCCTGTTGTGGATGCCCATGAGTGTGCAGAGCAGTTGCGACAGGACAAGATTGTCGTCGTTTCGCGGATCCGCCACCAAGGGCCGATAAGGCGATCGCCGACCCTCGACACTGATAAACTTGCCCGAGAAGTCGATGCGCGGCAAATCACGGCCTTGCATGGTCTTACCGTCGACCGGAAGCATACTGCCTTTCATGCAAGGCAAGCCGATCGGAAAGCGGCAAGCCGACAGGTCCGCCCCATCCGCAACATCGTAGAGA
>NZ_RZPL01000892.1:0-2033 GCF_004022805.1 Mesorhizobium sp. M7A.F.Ca.CA.002.04.1.1
GATCAGATCCTCGTCGAGCGGCTTGGCGAAACGGGCGTCGGCGACCGTGGTGGAGAGCCCGGCAGCCCCTAGCTCCTCGGCGGCGATCAGGCAATCCTGCAGCCGTGTGCCGAAGGACAGCAATGCTACCTTGGTGCCCTCCCTGACGATGCGGCCCTTGCCGACTTCGAGCACGGAGCCACGCTCCGGCATGTCGACGCCAACGCCATTGCCGCGCGGATAGCGAAAGGCGATCGGGCCGTCATCATAGCTTGCCGCGGTGCGTACCATGTGGCGCAGCTCCGCCTCGTCGGCCGCCGCCATCACCACGAAGCCCGGCAGTGTCGCCAGGAAGGTGGTGTCGAAGGCGCCGCAATGGGTGGCGCCATCGGCGCCGACGAAGCCGGCGCGGTCGATGGGAAAGCGCACCGGTAATTTCTGGATGGCGACGTCGTGGACGACCTGGTCGTAGGCGCGCTGCAGGAAGGTGGAATAGATGGCCGCGAACGGCTTGTAGCCTTCGGTGGCGAGGCCGGCGGCGAAGGTCACCGCGTGCTGTTCGGCGATGCCGACATCGAAGGTCCTCGACGGGAACGCTTCGCCGAACAGGTCGAGGCCGGTACCGCTCGGCATGGCTGCGGTGACGGCGACGATGCGGTCGTCCTCGCGGCCCTCCTGGACCAGGCTTTCGGCGAACACCTTGGTGTAGGCCGGTGCGTTGGCCGGCGCCTTGGCCTGCGCGCCGGTGATGACGTCGAACTTGTTGACGCCGTGATATTTGTCGGCGGCGGCTTCCGCCGGCGCATAGCCCTTGCCCTTCTGGGTGACGACATGGATGAGCACCGGGCCTTCGCCATTGTCTCGGACATTTTTCAGGACCGGGATCAGATGCTCCAGATTGTGGCCGTCGATCGGGCCGATGTGATAGAAGCCGAGTTCCTCGAACAGCGTGCCGCCGGTGACGTAGCCGCGTGCATGCTCGACCGCCCTTGTGATCGCACGATCCGCCCGCTTGCCGAGATAAGATGTCAGTTTTTTGCCGAAATCGCGCAGGCCGATATAGGCCTTGCCGGAGGCCAGCCGCGCCAGATAGGCGCTCATGGCGCCGGTTGGCGGCGCGATCGACATGTCGTTGTCGTTGAGAATGACGATCAGCCGTGCATCGAGCGCGCCGGCATTGTTCATCGCCTCGTAGGCCATGCCGGCAGACATGGCGCCGTCGCCGATGACGGCGATGACATTGTTGCGGCCGCCGGAGAGATCGCGGGCCGCGGCCATGCCGAGGCCGGCCGATATCGATGTCGAGGAGTGGGCAGCGCCGAAGGGATCGTACTCGCTCTCGGCGCGGCGGGTGAAGCCGGACAGGCCGCCTTCCTGGCGCAGCGTGCGGATACGGTCGCGGCGGCCGGTCAGGATCTTGTGCGGATAGGCCTGGTGGCCGACATCCCAGATCAGCCGATCATCGGGGGTGTTGAAGACATAGTGCAGCGCCACTGTCAGCTCGACCACGCCAAGGCCGGCGCCCAGATGACCACCCGTGCGGGATACCGCGTCGACCAGCTCGGCGCGAAGCTCGGACGCCAGTTGCGGCAGCTCACTCTCGGCAAGCATGCGCAGGTCGGCCGGGATGCGGGCCTTGTCGAGAAGCGGCGTATGCGGCGTTGCGTTCACGGTGCTCAGGCTTTCGGTTGATGGGCGAAATAGGCCGCCGGCCGGCGAAAGTAAATGCGTGTCAGTGACGCGGATCAGACTGTGGTCTTTTGCTTCTATGCAGGTCGTTTCCCCAAAACCGGGCCACTTTGGGCGACAGGCATCAGCTTTCCGGCAGCGGAATGAACTCTTCCTCGTCTCCTGGAACGATGTCGAAGCGGCCTGTCTTCCATTCCTCTTTCGCCTGTTCGATACGCTCTTTCGACGACGAGACGAAATTCCACCAGATGTAACGCTTCGAACCAAGAGAGGCGCCGCCGAACAGCATGAAATGCGCCCCGGTCTGCGACGACACGACGATCTCGTCACCGGGACGGAAGACCAGCAGCCGTTCGGCTGGGAAC
>NZ_RZPL01000893.1:0-2028 GCF_004022805.1 Mesorhizobium sp. M7A.F.Ca.CA.002.04.1.1
GATGGAGCACGCTCATGACCTCCTCCGCCCCACACCTCCACCAGGCCACCACCCGAACCGACCTCGTCGACTGGGGCGTCCAACCTGACGCGCTGGACGGCGCTTCGCGCTCCACCGGCAGGCTCGTGCACAAAGGGCCAAACAACCAGCCGGAATCCGGCATCTGGGTCTGCACGCCAGGCCGCTGGCGCCTCAGTATCCCGCGCGACGAATTGTGCCATTTCGTCGCCGGCCGCGCGACCTACCGGTCGGATGTCGGTGAGGTGATAGAAGTCTCCACCGGCACCGTGGTCATGTTCCCTGCCGGCTGGAGAGGCGAATGCACCGTGCATGAGACGATGCGCAACGTCTACATGCTGGCGTGACCACGGAGCTTGATGACATGTCGACACCGCACTGGCCGAAGGCTTCGGCCGTGGAATTGGAAGACTGGGGCGCGGGCAGCAACACGCTCGCCGGTTCGCCGCGCGCTTCGGGCAAGATCCTGGCGCAGAACCCGGACGGATCGAGCGAATGCGGCCTGTGGGCGTGCACGCCGGGCACGCGCAAGGTCACCTTTGGCGCCGACGAATTCTGCCACTTCCTGTCGGGACGCGGCAGCTATGTCCATGGCGACGGCGAGGAGATCGCGGTCGAGGCCGGCACGCTGGTATTCTTCCCCGCCGGCTGGACCGGCATCTCCATCATCACGCAAACGCTGACCAAGGCCTTCATGTGCCGCTGAGCACCCATTTCCAAGGAATCGATATGACAACCCCCATCATGAAATCCCCGCTTACCATTACCGACCTCGTCGACTGGGGCGTCATCCCGACCATGATCGAGGGCCAATCCCATACCTCGGGCAAGCTGCTGTACAAGGGGCCGGAAGGCCGCTCCGAATGCGGGCTTTGGGTCTGCACTCCGGGCAAATGGCACTGCCATGTCACCCGCGACGAGTTCTGCCATTTCCTCGAAGGGCGCTGCACCTATGTGCATGAATCCGGCGAGGTCATCGAGATCGAGCCGGATACGGCAGCGTTCTTCCCGCAGGACTGGAAGGGCGTCTGCACCGTCCATGAGACAATCAAGAAGGTCTACATGATCCGCTGAGCCTTCTCGATAATTCTGCCCTGCCGGACACCTGACGCGGCTTTCTGCGCTTCCGGTGCTCACGGACTAAATGTCCGCTGCGCTCCGGTTCTCGAAAGCCACGCCATCTGCCTCGGCAGGACGAATTCTCAAAAAGGCTCCGTAAATGGAGAAGGACAAAATGGATTTCTCTCCTGACCGGCCAACCTTCTTCGTCAATCCGGACTACCGGTCGATGGCCGGCGCGGCAAAACCGGTGATCGATCCGGCGACGCTGGAAACCGTCGGCGCTATCTCTGCTGCGACAGACGGCGAGATCGATACCGCACTCACGGCCGCGACGAAGGCGCAGGCCGCCTGGAAGAAGCTCGATGCCAAGAGCCGGGCCAAGCATCTGCATGCCGTCGCCAACGCCATCGAGGCGGCGGACTTCACGCGTTGCGCCGAGCTGATGGTGCGCGAGATGGGCAAACCCTACCCCGAAGCGATCGGCGAGATCGCCAATTGCGCGCCGATCTTCCGCTACTATGCCGAGATGGCGCGCGACGATGCCGGCAAGATCGCCGGCACGACGCAGGCCGGTTCGTTCCAGTATGCGCGCTACGAACCTTACGGCGTCTCCGTACACATCATGCCCTACAATTTCCCGATCCTGCTGATGTGCTGGACGGTCGCCGCATCGCTCGCCGCCGGCAATGCCTGCATCATCAAGCCGGCCGAGGCGACGACGCTCTCGACGCTGGACTACATGACCGTGTTCCGCTCGCTGCCAGAGGGGCTGGTCTCCTGCCTGCCCGGCGGAGCGGCCACAGCGCAGGCGCTGATCGCCTCCGACCGCACCCATGCCGTTGCCTTCACCGGCTCGGTCGCCGCAGGCAAGGCGGTGGCGGTAGCCTGCGCCGAACGCATGAAGCCGTGCGTCATCGAGGCCGGCGGCAGCGACCCGCTGATCATAAG
>NZ_RZPL01000894.1:0-2019 GCF_004022805.1 Mesorhizobium sp. M7A.F.Ca.CA.002.04.1.1
TGACGTGGCGGCCATCGAGCGCGGCGATGAGCGCCGTCTTCTCGGCTTCAGCACTTTGCCGGCGCGCCTGCGCGCGGCCGCTCGGACGTCTTGCCTACCGGCCGCAATTTGTTCACCTCGGACCCGCGCACCATGCCGACGCCGACCGCCTATGATCTGGGCAGGGCAGCGGCGGAGGAAGTCGTGCGCGGCTACATGCAGTCGCATGGCGACTGGCCACGCTCGCTAGTCATCGATCTCTGGGGCTCGGCATCGCTGCGCACCGGCGGCGAGGAGATCGCTCAAGGCCTGGCGCTGATGGGCTGCCGGCCGCAATGGGATTTGGCCACCGGCCGCATCACCGGCATCGAAGTGCTGCCGCCGGCCACGCTCGGAAGGCCACGCGTCGATGTCACATGGCGCATATCAGGCCTGTTCCGCGACATGTTCCCGACCCAGATCGCGCTGATCGATGCCGCAGCCAACGCGGTTGCCGCGCGCGACGAGGACGATTCGGAAAACCCGCTCGCGGCCAAAACCCGCGCCGACGGCAAGATCAGCCCGCGCATCTTCGGCACCTCGCCGGGCACATACGGCGCCGGCGTCGAGGATCTCATGTCCTCCGGCGACTGGGCGGCACGCGACGAAATCGGCCGCGCCTATCTCGACGCTACATCGCACGCCTATGGCGGCGCCGGGGGCGAAGGCATCTCCGCGCCCGGCGCCTTCGAGGGCCGCATCGCCGAAGCCGATCTTCTCGTCCACACCGGCGACGACCCCGGCCGCGACATCCTCGAGGGCTCCGCCGATGTGGCCTTCATCGGCGGCTTTTCCGCAGCACTTGCGGCGCTCGGCAGGAATGCCGACGTCATCGTGCTCGACACCACGGACCCGCAAAAGCCGAAGCCACGCTCGATCAGTGAGGCCGTAGCGCGCGTCGTGCGTGCCCGCGCCGTCAATGCCCGTTTCATCGCTGGCCAGATGCGGCACGGCCCGCGCGGTGCCTCCGAATTCGCCGAAACCGTCGACCGGCTGGTCGGCTTCGCCGAAACCACGCACGCCATTCCGGGAACGCTGATCGAGGCGGTGCATGACGCCTATGTCGGCGATCCCATGGTCCGCGCCTTCATCCTGCGCGAAAACCCCGCCGCCGCAAAAATCATCGCCGAGCGTTTCCTGTCGGCGCGCCGGCGCGGCCTCTGGCATCCCCTGCGCAATTCCATCGACGACGATTTGACGGCCCTGATTGCCGAGGCAGAAGCACTTGGGGTGGCGGCATGAGCGCCTTCTCGCGCCGCGGCGCCTGTCCGGCTTTGTCGGCACCGATGCAAACCGGCGACGGCCTGCTGGTGCGGCTCAACCCGGTTGCTGGGGGAATGTCGCCAGAGTCGTTGATCGGACTAGCCGAATCCGCTTTGCGGCACGGCAATGGCATCATGGAAGTCACCGCGCGCGGCAGTTTGCAGATACGCGGCCTGACGGCGCAAAGTGCTGCGCTGCTGGCGGCGGAGGTCGATGCGCTTGATATCGCGGTTCGCACCGGCGTGCCGGTCGAGACCGGGCCGCTGGCAGGCATTGATCCGCAAGAGATTGCCGATCCCCGGCCGCTGGCTGAACGTATCAGGGCTGCGATCGAAGAAGCTGGGCTCGTACAGCGCCTAAGACCGAAGGTGTCGGTCGTTGTGGACGGCTGCGGGCAACTCGCCATGGATGCGGTCACGGCCGACGTGCGGCTTGCTGCAACGCGCACCGATGCGGGAGTTCGGTGGCGCGTGTCTGTCGCGGGTGACGGGAGGAATGCGAGGCCGCTGGCGTTTGCCGATCAAGGTGCGGCGCGCGATATTGCCGTTGCAGCTCTAAGGATGGTTGCAGAGAAAGGCCGCGAGGCCCACGCAAGGGATTTATCGGAGAGGCAATTAGTGTCTTTGGCGGGTTGGCTGTGCTCGACGAGTTTGCGCGAGGCGCCCCCCTCTGTCCTGCCGGACATCTCCCCCTCAGGCGGGGAGATTGGCAGCTTCGACGCCGGCTTTTCCTTAACAG
>NZ_RZPL01000895.1:0-2013 GCF_004022805.1 Mesorhizobium sp. M7A.F.Ca.CA.002.04.1.1
GGCCTATGGTGCGTCCTGGATGCCCCCGACGCTACCGGACTGCCAGAAGGCAAAGAGGACCCGGAAATGAAACGCTGCATGTTCGTCGACGATTCAAGCGTTATCAGGAAGGTTGCAAAACGCATCCTGGGCGGCTCCGAAATGATTGTCATCGAGGCCGCCAGCGGACTTGACGCGCTGGAGATGTGCGCCGCCGACATGCCCGACATCATCGTCGTCGATGGCGCCTTGCCCGACGTACCGGCGGTCGATCTCATCCGTCGCGTCCGCGCCATGGAGAGCCCGATAAGGCCGCAGATCCTGATTTCCCTGGTCGAGCTCGATATTGCTTCGATCATGCGGGCCAAGCGAGCCGGCGCCCAGGGCTATCTCTTGAAGCCGTTCAACCGCCCGCAGTTGCTCGAGCGCTTTCGCACCTTGAAGAGCGCACCTGATTCGGCATCCTTGAGCAACTCCAGAAAAAGTGCGTGACGGTCTTCTGCTCGGAAGCCCAGAAGCAGACCGTTACCAGCCCATCATGCAAAAACCCGGCCGAAGCCGGGTTTTTTATTGAAAAGATTCGAACGATTCGTCGCTCAGGCGCTGACGCGAATGTCTTCCGGTTCGCGCAGCACATAGCCGCGACCCCAGACCGTTTCGATGTAGTTCTGACCGCCCGATGCCGCGTCGAGCTTTTTGCGCAGCTTGCAGATGAAGACGTCGATGATTTTCAGCTCAGGCTCGTCCATGCCGCCATAGAGGTGGTTGAGGAACATTTCCTTGGTCAACGTGGTGCCCTTGCGTAGCGAGAGCAACTCCAGCATCTGGTATTCCTTGCCGGTCAGGTGCACGCGCTGGCCGCCGACTTCGACTGTCTTGGCATCGAGGTTGACCACCAGGTCGCCGGTGGTGATGACCGACTGGGCGTGGCCCTTGGAACGCCGCACGATGGCATGAATGCGGGCAACCAGCTCGTCCTTGTGGAATGGCTTGGTCATGTAGTCGTCTGCGCCGAAGCCGAGGCCGCGCACCTTGTCCTCGATGCCGGCCATGCCGGAGAGGATGAGAATAGGTGTTTTGACCTTGGAAAGGCGAAGCGTTCTCAAGACCTCGTAGCCTGACATGTCAGGCAGGTTGAGGTCGAGAAGAATGATATCGTAGTCGTAGAGCTTGCCTAGATCGACGCCCTCTTCACCGAGATCGGTCGTGTAGACGTTGAAACTTTCCGATTTCAGCATCAGTTCGATGCTTTGTGCGGTTGCACTGTCATCTTCTATCAGCAGAACACGCATTTTATTCCCCTTTTCTGCTGCCGGACCATTTCACGACCCGTCCGGACCCGGAGCAGTGGTTGCCTTGTGCAGAGGCTGCCATTGAATGGTTAACAAATCCTAATTTCCCGTCCATGACGGTACCAGATTTTTTAACCTCTTTCTACACCCTCTTGAATCTAATAACGAATCTCAGAACCAAATTCCTAATGCAACACATTAACAACCTGGACTAAGCGACTCCAGGGACTCATCGACGTCGCTTCCGCATCGGTGGCCGGAATTTTTACCCGGCCTTAAGTCCTGACCCGTATGATTAACAATGCCCGTAAACGAATGGTTACCGCCGGCAAAAAACTTTAGGGTTTTGTTTCCCATAGTTGGGGGAAAGCCGGTGGACACGGGTGCGGCCTGGGCGTTTCCAGGTGGTTTGGACGATAAGTGCGGGTGTGCGTTTCCGGGAGTACCGAATCATGAAGTCACGTGAAAACCTCGTTCGGCTGAAACAGTTTCAGGTGAATGAGAAGCGGCGGCAGCTGCTGCAGCTCGACATGATGATCGCCGAGTTCGAACGCATGGCCGTCGAGCTGGAGCTTCAGATTACCGCCGAGGAAAAGAAGGCCGGCATCACCGACATCAACCATTTCGCCTATCCGACCTTCGCCAAGGCGGCTCGCCTGCGCCGCGACAATCTCAGGAATTCCCAAAGCGACCTCGCCCAGCAGCGAAGCGCCGCCGAATCATTACTCGGCGAAGCTGAAGC
>NZ_RZPL01000896.1:0-1998 GCF_004022805.1 Mesorhizobium sp. M7A.F.Ca.CA.002.04.1.1
GCCGCTCGCGTATCTTCGGCGCACCCCATGTCGGCTTGTCTTGCTTGAGGCGCACAATCAGCTTCTCGATTTGAAACGGAAGCTGATTGGCGTGGCGATAGGGCCGCCGCGATCGGTCCGTCAGCCCCTCCAGGCCGCTGTCGTTGTAGCGCGTGAGGATCTTGTAGCCGGTCTTGCGCGAGATATCGAACTCCCGGCAAAGCATCGCCATCTTCTCGCCGTCCAGCAGCCGGGCGACGAACTTCAGCCGCTCTTCCATGACGTTACACTCCCTCCAAGGCACCTTGCTCTCCTTGCAAAGGGCCGAAAGTGTAACCCATCTATCCAGAATGAACTGTCACCCATCTCTCGGGAAGGGCATTATTATCAATGGGTTTATTGACAGGTTCGCCACGAGGTTCGCCAAGCGCGTTACCAGCCGTACGACTCGGTCCATGCCCTGCACAGCCAACGCACCTGCGACGCTTCCCGGGAATAGAGTTCGGCATGGTCAATGTCGTCATGGCCGAGACATCCAACATCTGCCTGGTGGATGCCTCCGCTTCGGCGAGATAGACCCCAAGTGACTTCCGCAGACCATGCAGCGTAAGGCCCTTCGGCAATCCCGCGAGAGCGCACCAGTGGGTCATAGCACCGGTCAGAGATTTCGGCGAGAAAGGTTGGCCATATTCCGTGACTAGAACTGTTTCGCCGCGCCGGTCGGCGCGGAGATGCCAAAACAGCAGTTTCGCTACCCCGGAACTGCGCCGTGAAGGGCCAATCCATGATATGCCTGCCACTTCAAGGTTCTACCGTCCCTTGCCGTGCTGCCCAGTCGTATGGGTACAGACAGTAAAAATAGCCGGTACGCTCGGTGGCGATGTATTTGAGGTGGGTGCCGTTGGGCAGCCAGACGATGTCGCCAGGGCGGCATTCGTGGCGGCCGTCATCCAGTTCGATCGTCAGCGTGCCTTCATGGATGAACAGCACCTCGTCATAGGTCACGGTCCAGTCGATCGAGGCGTTCTCCAGATACTCGATGCCGCCGCCCATGGTCCGGCTGATCTCGGCATTGATCACGCGCGCGATCGAAGACGTTCCGGTCGGCGTGACCGATGGCTTTAGGGTCAACTCGCTGTGCTTGAAAATCTTGGCCTTGGACATCGTCATCCCTTTTTTGCGCGAAGATTGGCTTTGGAGGGAGTGACGCCGGACGGAGCCAGCCCGGCGAGCCATCTCGTCACCGGATCGAGCTTGCGCCCGGCATGTTCGAAATCGTCACGCCGACGCACAGCGCCGCGGACAAAATGTGCACCGACAAAGCGAAAGGGTTCGGGCGGGAAACCGCGCGTTACCGGACGAACCAGCGCCGAATGCGTCAGTTCCGATTCACCGTCAGTCAACAGGCCGGTGAGGATCTCGCCGCCGATATAAGCCATTGTCGTGCCATTGCCGGAAAAGCCATAGCCGTAAACGACATCGCGGTTGGCGCGCAAAGCGCCGAAAAGTGGCACGCCGCTCACCGTCCGGTCGATCGGGCCGTTCCATGATGTCTCGAGCGGAAAATCGGCGAGCGCCGGGTGGCCGTCCCGCAGCGCGCGACGCATTTCGGCGACACGGGGCGACTGGCCATGGAAACGCTGGTCGACGATGCCGCCGAAGCCAATAACGCCACCGCTGACGCCGACGGACAGCCGACCATCGCGCGTCGGAGACCAACCGCCAACGAAGACGCGGGAATCGATCATCAGCGGCGCCCGGCGGTAGCCGATCTTGTCGAGAAGGTCTGGAATGGGCTGTGACATGGCGTCGTCGCTGGAGATGTTGAAGATCGCAGGGGCCAGTTCCGGAATCGCGCCGGACCAGGCATTCATGGCAAGCACGACCTTGCCGCAGGATACAGTTCCTTTCGCCGTTTCCACCGTGAGCTTGCCCCGTCGTGAAAACCGCTTCATCGGCGACTTTTCATAGATCCGAACGCCGCGCTTTAGCGCTGCACGACGCAGGCCGCGCACCAGG
>NZ_RZPL01000897.1:0-1995 GCF_004022805.1 Mesorhizobium sp. M7A.F.Ca.CA.002.04.1.1
TTTGCCGAGCGGCCAGTGCGACCATGCCTTGGGCAGGTTCTGTTCGTAGAGCGCATGGCCGGTCTCGTGCAGCACGCCCATCAGCGCCGACAGGAAGTCGGACGTCTTGTAGCGGGTGGTGATACGCACGTCGCTCGGCACGCCGCCGCAGAAAGGGTGGTGCGACACCGACAGCGACCCATGCGTCAGGTCGAAGCCGACTGCCGTCATCATGGCAAGGCCGAGCTCGCGCTGCCGATCGATCGCATAGGTGCCCGAAAGCGGCTTCAGCGGGCGCTTGCGCTGCCGTGCGTCCTGGATCGCCAGCGCCTCCGGCACGAAACTTTTCAGAAAAGCCTTCAGGTCGCTGAACACAGGCGTGATGTCGGCGGTGCGGTTGCCGGGGTCGTACTGCTCCATCAGCGCGTCATAGGGGGCCAGGCCGAGCACATCGGCACGCAGCGCCGCCTCCTCGCGCACCAGCGCCACGACGCCTTCCAGCGCCGGCTGGAAGCCTGCCCAGTCGTTCTTGGCGCGCAGGCCGCGCCACAGCTGCTCGCAACGCATGCGCGCGGTCGTCTGGCGTTCGACGAATTCGACCGGCAGGCAGGTCAGGTTGGTGTATTGCCGCCGCAGTTCCGAGACGGCGGCGCGCTGCTCCTCCCCCAGCGCTTCCTGTTCGGCCGCGGCGATCCAGTCTGCTATCTCGGGCGCCGTTGCCCTGGTGTGATACATGCCGGCCAGTGCCGACATCGCCTCGGCACGCTTCTCGCCGCCGCCGACGGCCATGTGCGTGGCCTCATCGGCACCGAGGATGGCCAGCGCATGCTCGAGCGCTTCGAGCTTGTGACCGAGGTCGTCGAGTTTCTGAAAGGACATGGCGACTTCCGTGATTGGGACGGCGCGAAAAGACACCAACGCAAAAGCGTTGGCAACCCTCGGATGCCGTCCGGCAAATGCACCTTGCGCAGGCGAGGCCGCGCATGAAATGCTGCCGGCAACACATCAAGGGGGAAAAAATGATCGGCAACATCCTGGTCGGGCTGGTGGCCTTGATCCATGCCTACATCGTCTATCTGGAGATGGTGCTGTGGGACACGCCGCGCGGGCACAAGGCTTTCAACCTGACCCCGGAATTCGCCAGTGCCTCGAAAGTGCTCGCGGCCAATCAGGGACTTTATAACGGGTTCCTCGCCGCCGGGTTGATCTGGGGGCTATACCTTGGTGCGGCCGGGTTCCAGGTCAAGGTCTTCTTTCTGGCTTGCGTGGCCATTGCCGGCCTCTATGGCGCGGCAACGGTCGGGCGCAAGATCCTGTTCATCCAGACCGTGCCGGCGGTGATCGCCCTGATCGCGGTATTGCTCGGCTGGTAAAAAGGACGCCCGCGGGATCGCTCTCGAAGGCGCCAGGCGGTTCCTTCCTCTTGGACCGTTTCGGGCGCTATGGCCTCAGCCGTTCGGGTAATTGCCGCCGTCGGCGCCGTCGCCGATCATGAAGCCGCTGCCGGTGTCGATCATCAGCCGCTGGTCGACATTGTCGAGACGGCGCAGCAGATCATGGTATTGCGCGGCCGGTATCCTGCCGTGATCGGAGGCGGCGACTTTCTCTGCCGCCTGACTGATGTGGGCCGTGCGCATTTCCAGGCGTTCCGCCACAGCCGGGGTGATGTTGTTGGCCTGTCTTGCGTCCACGATGCCCTGCCGGACGCCCTGCACCTGTTGGATAAGCGCCTCGACACGCGGGCCAGTCATATCGGTTGGATCGGTCGCGTCGAGAGCGCCCTTGTGATGGCCCGCGGCATAGGCGCCGGCAAGCGGAACGGCGATGAGGAGCGCCGTGAGTGTTGCAGTTCTAAGCGAGGTCTTGGGAGTGAAAGAGCGCATCACGCGTCTCCTCTTGTAGAGGGAGGCGGCGGTTGTCCGCCTGCCTTCCAGCCTTGGGCCGTCCGGTTCCGTCGCGTCGCGATGAGGGGGGATTCATCGCCGGCGGTTCTCGGCCCGGGCGGCAGGCTAGGAC
>NZ_RZPL01000898.1:0-1994 GCF_004022805.1 Mesorhizobium sp. M7A.F.Ca.CA.002.04.1.1
GCTGGATTAGAAATCCATGCCGCCCATGCCGCCCATGCCGCCGCCGCCCATGCCGCCAGGCATGCCGCCGCCAGCCGACTCCTTCTTCGGAGCCTCCGCGATCATGGCTTCGGTGGTGACCAGCAGGCCGGCGACCGAGGCCGCGTCCTGAAGAGCCGTACGGACAACCTTGACCGGATCGACGATACCCATGGCGATCATGTCGCCATACTCGCCGGTCTGGGCGTTGTAGCCGAAGGTCGCGCCCTTGTTCTCAAGGATCTTGCCGGCAACGATCGATGCTTCCGCACCGGCGTTGGCCGCGATCTGGCGGGCCGGAGCCTGCAGCGCACGACGCACGATGTTGATGCCGGCGGCCTGGTCGGCATTGACGCCGGTGGCCTTGATGTTGGCCGAAGCGCGCAGCAGCGCGACGCCACCACCAGCAACGATGCCTTCTTCCACGGCCGCGCGGGTCGCGTTGAGGGCGTCATCGACGCGGTCCTTCTTTTCCTTGACTTCGACTTCCGTCGCACCGCCGACGCGGATCACCGCAACGCCGCCGGCGAGCTTCGCCAGACGTTCCTGCAGCTTCTCCTTGTCGTAGTCCGAAGTGGTCTCTTCGATCTGCTGCTTGATCTGGGCAACGCGGCCCTGGATCTCGGCCTTCTTGCCGGCGCCGTCGACGATGGTGGTGTTCTCCTTGGAGATCGACACCTTCTTGGCGCGGCCGAGCATGTTGAGGCCGACGTTCTCGAGCTTGATGCCGAGGTCTTCCGAGATGACCTGGCCACCGGTGAGGATGGCGATGTCTTCCAGCATGGCCTTGCGGCGATCACCGAAGCCCGGCGCCTTGACGGCGGCGATCTTCAGGCCGCCACGCAGCTTGTTGACGACCAGCGTGGCCAGAGCCTCGCCTTCGACGTCTTCCGAGATGATGAGCAGCGGCTTCGAGGTCTGCACGACGGCTTCGAGAACCGGCAGCATGGCCTGGAGGTTGGACAGCTTCTTCTCGTGCAGGAGGATGTAGACGTCCTCGAGTTCGGCAACCATCTTGTCGGCGTTGGTGACGAAGTAGGGCGAGAGGTAGCCGCGGTCGAACTGCATGCCTTCGACGACTTCGAGTTCGGTCTCGGCGGTCTTGGCTTCCTCAACCGTGATGACGCCTTCGTTGCCGACCTTCTGCATCGCTTCGGCGATCATCTTGCCGACCGAAGCATCGCCGTTGCCGGCGATGGTGCCGACCTGGGCAACTTCCTCGGAGGTCTTGATCTTCTTGGCGTTCTTGATCAGGGTCGCAACGACGTCGGTTACCGCGAGGTCGATGCCGCGCTTCAGGTCCATCGGGTTCATGCCGGCGGCAACGGCCTTGTGGCCTTCCTGGACGATCGACTGCGCCAGAACGGTCGCGGTCGTGGTGCCGTCGCCAGCGATGTCGTTGGTCTTCGAAGCAACTTCGCGGACCATCTGCGCGCCCATGTTTTCGAACTTGTCCTCAAGCTCGATTTCCTTGGCGACGGTGACGCCGTCCTTGGTGATGCGCGGGGCGCCGAACGACTTGTCGATGACCACGTTGCGGCCCTTGGGGCCGAGCGTGACCTTCACCGCGTCAGCGAGGATGTTGACACCGCGCAGCATGCGCTCGCGGGCATCGCGGGAGAATTTTACGTCTTTGGCAGCCATTTTTAGCTCCTGGCAGGGGCTTCAATCGAGCCCGGGAATTCAGTTGACGAAAGGGCCTGATATGAGCCGATGATGCCCATGATGTCGGATTCCTTCATGATCAGAAGGTCTTCGCCATTGAGCTTGACTTCCGTGCCCGACCACTTGCTGAACAGGATGCGGTCGCCGGCCTTGACGTCCAGCGGGACCAGCTTGCCAGCTTCGTCACGAGCGCCGAAGCCGACAGCGATGATCTCGCCTTCCTGCGGCTTTTCCTTTGCCGTGTCGGGGATGATGATCCCGCCAGCGGTCTTGGATTCGGATTCGACCCGGCGAACGACCACGCGGTCATG
>NZ_RZPL01000899.1:0-1992 GCF_004022805.1 Mesorhizobium sp. M7A.F.Ca.CA.002.04.1.1
CGTTTGAAAGATCGGACTTGCCGTGGACCAGCCAAAACCAGCGCCGCAATCGGCAAGCAAACTGCCCATTCCGCGCTGGGAGTTCATCGCTCTGTGCGCGGCACTGATGGCGCTGAACTCGCTGGCCATCGATATCATGCTGCCGGCTCTGCAGCAGATCGGCGCCTCGCTCGGCGTCGAAAATGAAAACCACCGGCAGTACGTCATAACGGCCTACATTCTGGGCTTCGGTGGCGGGCAGCTGTTCTTCGGGCCGATCTCGGATCGCTTCGGACGTCGCGCACCACTGGTCGCCGGGCTGGTGATTTATGTCGCCGCGGCTGCGGCCGCCGCCGTTGCACCAAGCTTTGAAACACTTCTGCTGTGCCGGGCCGTGCAAGGCATCGGTGCAGCCGCCACTCGTGTCATCGCGGTCTCGATCGTGCGCGATACGTTCGACGGCCGGCGCATGGCCGAGGTGATGTCGCTGATCTTCATGGTGTTCATGGCGATACCGGTCATTGCTCCCGGCATCGGCCAATTTATCATGCTGTTTGCGACCTGGCATTGGATCTTCGTCACCATGGCCGTCGGTGCGCTGCTCGTCTCGGCCTGGTCGCTGCTGCGCCTTCCTGAAACGCTGCATCCCGAACATCGCCGGCCGCTGACGCTCAACTCCATTGTCGGCGGGTTTCGTATCGTTCTCACCAACCGCATTGCGATCTGCTATGCCTTCGCCAGCACCTTCATTTTCGGCGCCATGTTTGGCTTCATCGCTTCGGCGCAGCAGATCTATGTCGACATTTTCAAAGTCGGCGAGATGTTCCCGGTCATCTTTGCCGGGGTTGCGGGCGTGCTCGCCTTCTCCAACTTTCTGAACTCGCGCCTTGTCGGTCGCATCGGCATGCGCCGCCTGTCGCAGAGTGCGTTGCTGCTGTTCCTGGTCATCAGCCTTGCCTGGCTGGTGATTTCGCTGGAGATGAAGATGCCGCTCTGGCTGTTCATCACCTTCTTTGCCTGCGCCATGCTTCCATTCGGTGCGCTCGGCGCGAACTTCAACGCGCTGGCCATGGAGCCGCTCGGCCAACTGGCCGGCACGGCTTCGTCGATCCTCGGTTTCATGCAGACGTTTCTCGGCGGCATTCTCGGTACGCTGATCGGCCAGGCCTTCAACGGCACGGTGACGCCGCTGGCCGCCGGCTTCTGCAGCGTCTCGGTCGCCGCGCTGCTGATGATCTTCATCGCCGAGCGCGGCAAGATGTTCCAGCCACAGAACCCGCCCGTTTCAGGGCACATCACCGACTTGCATTAGGACGCACCTTCAAGGGCTGCCGTGAACCGAGGGGCAAGCATGCGCCCCGCAATTGCTTCGCCCATGCTGTCCGAAAAGTGCAATGGCAGAGCGTCATCGAGTGCCCTGAGGATGGATGCCACGAAGGCCCGGCTGCGCTGGGCATCGGTTCCCAGATCGGAATATGTGGCGCGAGGTTTGCCGATCAGCGTGCCGTTGCGGCGAAGCGAGAACCGCAGCGTGAGGGACATGCCCGCGGTTCCGGGTGGCGGCTTCCAGCAGGCATAGATCGCGTCCGACATCTCCTTTATCGTGTCGACGGGATCGGTACTGCGACAGCTGCGCTCTTGCGACCTTGCTTCCAGGGAACTGGCGAACAGACCGGCGGCAAGAGCCGCCGCGACAAATGCAAACCGAGGTTTCATTCGAGAGCCTCCGGATTTGCGCGAGATTGTACTGCTTTCGGCTAACGCAGCAATCGATCCTACTGCGCCCAGAGCTCGCGGCGCAATTCGTGCCAGCTTTCCTTGTCTGGCGCGACAAGCAGGCCGCCGCCGAGATGCGAGGGCAGATAGGCGCTGCCGTCGAAGCGCGCCGCATGGCCGCCGGCCTCGGCATGGATCAGCACGCCGGCCAGGTGGTCCCACGGCATCAGCTTGTTGTAGACGACGAAGTGGGCATGGCCGCTCGCCAGCAGGCGGTATTCGTGCGCGGCGCAGCGA
>NZ_RZPL01000089.1:0-11707 GCF_004022805.1 Mesorhizobium sp. M7A.F.Ca.CA.002.04.1.1
TAGGCTGAAATCCCGGCCAAGGCATAAACGGCGACGACCGCGACGACGCCGTTTATGCCTTGGCCGGGATTTCAGCCTATGTCGTCCTCGCGGCGCTGCTGTTGCTATTTGCAGCGGCAATACTGCCGGCCGCCGGCGCGCGCCAATCCACTGGCAGCGGAGCCGCCATCGAGGCCACCGGCCTGCAGAGGCTCTCGGGTGAATATCTGGCCGCCGCCGTCGCCGATCCGCTGATCATCTTCGACCGGGCTGCCACCATCGTCCATGCCAACGCCGCCGCCTTCGCCGCTTTCGGCGGCATCGCGCCAGGCATGTCGCTGTCGCTGAAATTCCGGGCGCCGGAAATGCAGGCTCTGCTGGATGGCGTGCTATCGGGCGATGTCGCCTCCGATATCGTCGACTATACGGAGAAGCTGCCGGTCGAACGGGCTTACCGGGTGAGCGTGTCCTCGGTCGGTCACGCCACCGATCTCTATGTGCTGGTGTTCAAGGACCAGAGCGAAACGCGCAGGATCGACCGCATGCGCGCCGACTTCATCGCCAATGCCAGCCACGAACTGCGCACCCCACTTGCCTCCATCGCCGGCTTTATCGAAACGCTGCGCGGGCCAGCCCGCAACGACGCGGCGGCGCGCGACCAGTTTCTGCAGATCATGCAGAGCCAGACCGGCCGCATGGCGCGTCTGATCGACGATTTGTTGTCGCTGTCGCGGCTCGAGATGAAACCCTATCTGAAGCCGGGAACCGAGGTGGACCTGCGCCAGACCGTCGACAGCGTCATCGACTCGCTCGGACCGCTGGCCAGCGAAAACGCCGTTGCCATCGAGCGGCGCTACGCCGACGGACCGCTTCATGTGCCTGGCGATCGCGATGAGCTTTTCCAGGTTTTCGAGAACCTCCTGGAAAACGCCTGCAAATACGGGCAGTCGGGTGGGCGCGTGGTTGTATCCATAGCGCATAGCGATGCCGGACCAGAGCCGGGCATCGACGTGACGATCAGGGACTTTGGCCCTGGCATTCCCGAGGAGCACATTCCGCGCATTACCGAGCGCTTCTACCGCGTCGATGTCGAGACCAGCCGGACCCAGAAAGGCACCGGCCTCGGCCTGTCGATCGTCAAGCATATCCTGACGCGCCACAACGCCCGGCTTTCGATCAAGTCCGAAGTCGGCAACGGCGCGGCATTCTCGGTTCATTTGCCGGCGCACTGATATCGCCCTAATTCAAGGGCACTGTTTCTTTTTTCTGTCATCCGGCTAGCGTATCAGCGGGGATTCGAGGAAACGACTCAAAATCAAAACACCCCGTGGGAAGGCATTTGCCATGCAGTCCGTGCACATCGTCAGCGCTTATGACGAGGAGTTGAAATATCTGTCGAAGCGCATCGCCGCGATGGGTGGCCATGCCGAGCGCATGGTCGAACAGGCGGTCACCGCTCTCGTCAATGCCGACCCGGGCCTTGCCCAGAAGGTCATCCGCGACGATACCGTACTGGACGAGGGCCAGCGCGAAATCGACGACAAGGCGATCATCATCATTGCCAAGCGTCAGCCGATGGCGGCGGATTTGCGCGAGATAGTCGGGACCATCCGCATCTCCGCCGACCTCGAACGGGTTGGCGATCTCGCCAAGAACGTTGCCAAGCGGGTTGTCGCCGTCACCGACGGACGCCAGCCGACCAGCCTGTTCCGCGGCCTCGAGGCTCTGTCCAACCTGGCATTGACCCAGCTCAAGGAAGTGCTCGACGTCTACGCGTCCCGTTCGGTGGAGAAGATCGGCTTCGTGCGCGATCGTGACGACCAGATCGACGCCATGTACACATCGCTGTTTCGCGAATTGCTGACCTACATGATGGAAGATCCGCGCAACATCACGCCCTGCACGCATCTGCTGTTTTGCGCCAAGAACATCGAGCGTATCGGTGATCACGCCACCAACATAGCCGAGACCATCTACTACATCGTCACCGGCGATCAGTTGCCGGCTGAGCGGCCCAAGGGCGACAAGACCGACAAAATCAGCCTTTCCGAGACGCAGCCGGTGAAGTGAACGCCGCCTCTCGAACCGTCACCCGATTTACGATAAGCTTTCCGGGCTTTGCCTCTATCCTCGTCCGTGGATTTGCTCCGGGAGGTCGTGATGGAAAATGTTCGGAACCTGACCCCGGCGCCTGCGCCGATATCCGGCATTATCGCTTGCGGCGTTTACACCGCGGGCCGCCGCATCGCCGACATTCCCATCGAGGAAGCCGGCGAATGGGCAAAAAAATCCGGTCACGTCGTCTGGATCGGCCTGTTGGAGCCCGACCGTAACCTGTTGCTGCGCGTCCAGGCGCAGTTTCACCTGCATGAGCTGGCGATCGAGGATGCCGAGCACCCGCACCAGCGGCCGAAGATCGAGCAATATGGCGACGCCTTGTTCATCGTCGCCCGCACCGCGCAGCTGATCGAGGGCCGGGTCACCTTCGGCGAGACCCATTTGTTCGTCGGCTCAGGCTACATAGTCAGCGTCAGGCACGGTCCCTCGACGTCCTATGCCGCCGTTCGTCAGCACTGGGAAAGCTGCCCGCACTCGCTGGCCAAGGGCGAGGATTTCGTCCTCTATGCCATCCTCGATTTCATCGTCGACAATTACATGCCGGTGCTCGAGCAGATCGAGGACGAGGTCGAGGCGATCGAGGACAAGGTTCTGCTGAAGCCGATGACCGCTCCCGACATAGAGCGGCTCTATATGCTGCGCCGCGATCTCCTGCGCCTGCGCAATGCCGCGCTTCCGCTGGTCGAAGTCTGCCGAAGGCTGACCAGCGCCGAGCTGCCGCAGATCCACACCGCCATGCATCCGCTGTTCCGCGACGTCACCGATCACATCCGCACCGTTCAGGAGAAGATCGACAGCCTGCGCGAGGTGCTGGCATTCGCTTTCGAGGCGAGCTTGCTGGTCGGCCAGAGTCAGGAAACGGCCAACACCAAGAAGCTCGCTTCCTGGGCCGCAATCCTGGCGGTGCCGACGGCGCTCGCCGGCATTTACGGCATGAACTTCAGCGACATGCCGGAACTGAAGATGGAATACGGCTATCCGGTGGTTCTGGCCACGATCGCGCTGATCTGCGCGTTTCTGTATTGGCGGTTCAGGAAGAATGGCTGGTTGTGAAGTAGGGCAGTAGGGCAGTAGGGCAGTAGGGCAGTAGGGCAGTAGGGCAGTAGGGCAGTAGGGCAGTAGGGCAGTAGGGCAGTAGGGTGGCATTTCGTGAGCGCGACTTTCCGCGCACATACTGCCCTACTGCCTTACTCCCCTATTCCCTTATCTACCTGCTCCGCCGCCGCTCCGATGCCGGCTGGAATGCCACGCGGGCGTGGTACTTGCAGTAGGGACCGGTTTCGGCGGCATCGTTGCCGCAGAAATGGAAGTCCTCTGAAAGCGGATCGCCGTTCGGCCATTTGCAGGTCCGCTCGGTCAGCTCGACCAGCTGCAGATGCCGCGAGATCGGCAGCACGACATTTTCGACCGGGCGGATGTAATGGCGTGCCACGGGTTCGGCGTCGAACTGCGTCTGCAAAGCGGTCGCGCCGACCGATGTCGTGACATGGCGTGCCGTGGTTGCGGCGCGTGATACCGATTTCTGGACAGTCGATCCTTGCGCTGCCTTCTTCTGGCGTGTTGGCGTGGCGGTCGAGCGACCGCGGCCCGACAGTTTCAGCCGATGCACCTTCCCGATGACCGCATTGCGGCTGACCCCTCCAAGCTGCGCAGCAATCTGGCTTGCGCTCAGACCCTCCGACCACAGTTTTCTCAAGAGTTCTACCCGCTCGTCAGTCCAGTTCATGAGACCGCGCTCCTCTAAGCGTGCGGCAATCGGAATCCTTCTCCCGACCCGGCAACATTTGCCAGGGCAGACACCACATATATCTGGTGATTAGGTCCGCCGCACGAAATCTAGTTATTTCTCGACTACAACTACTCTATGCGCTGACTCGGTGACAAGAGTCCCAAGTGCAACACGAATCGGTTTTTTCGGTTTTCCCCAACTTGCCCGGTCGCTTATGAGCCGGCGTCCCGTCGGGGGGCTTGCCGCGCGCCACTACGCGACGTTTTCGTTGACTTCATGGCCGAAAAACAGGATAAGCCGCACAGGCCGCCGCTTTGGCGGCTTTTTTGATTTTCCGGTACCGGAGACGCATATAATGAGCGGTTCGGCGCTTTACGAGACCTTTGCTCGCGCACCCCTGGCCTTCGACCACGGGGAAGGCACATGGCTGATTACCGACAAGGGCGAGCGATATCTCGATTTCGCCGGCGGCATCGCCGTCAATTCGCTGGGCCACAGCCATCCGCACCTGGTCGCCGCACTCACCGAGCAGGCAGCCAAGCTGTGGCATGTCTCCAACCTCTACGAGATCCCCGGGCAGAGCCGGCTTGGCGAACGGCTGGCCGACGCCACCTTCGCCGACAAGGTGTTCTTCACCAATTCCGGCGCCGAGGCGCTGGAATGCGCGATCAAGACGGCGCGGCGCTACCATTTCGTCAAAGGCCATCCCGAGCGCTTTCGCATCATCACCTTCGAAGGCGCCTTCCATGGCCGCACGCTGGCGACCATCGCGGCTGGCGGCCAGTACAAGTATCTCGAGGGCTTCGGCCCCAAGGTCGAAGGTTTCGACCAGGTCGGCTTCGACGACATTGACGCCGCCGAAAAGGCGATCACGCCGGAGACGGCCGCGATCCTGATCGAGCCGGTGCAGGGCGAGGGCGGTATCCGCCCGGTGCCGACGCAGTCGCTGAAGCGGCTCAGGCAATTGTGCGAGCAGCACGGCCTGCTGTTGATCTACGACGAGGTCCAGTGCGGCATCGGCCGCACCGGCAAGCTGTTCGCACATGAATGGTCGGGTGTAACGCCCGACATCATGGCGATTGCCAAGGGTATCGGCGGCGGCTTCCCGATGGGCGCCTGCCTTGCCACGGATGAAGCGGCGGTCGGCATGACCGCCGGCGTGCATGGCACCACGTTCGGCGGCAACCCGCTTGCCATGGCGGTCGGCAACGCCGTGCTCGATGTCGTGCTGGAAGACGGCTTCCTCGAAGATGTCCAGCGCAAGGCGCTGCTGATGAAGCAGGGTCTGGCGTCGGTCGCCGACGAGTTTCCCGAAATCATCGAGGACATCAGGGGTGCCGGGCTGATGCTCGGCCTCAAATGCGCCATGCCCAACACCAAGGTGAACATGGCCTTGCGCGACCAGCACCTGTTGACGGTTCCGGCCGGCGACAACGTCATTCGCCTGTTGCCGCCGCTCACCGTCACCGACGCCGAGATCCATGACGCGCTCAACCGCATCCGCGCCGGCGCCAAGGGCCTGGCGGAGGCGATCGCTTCCGCCGCGGCGAAGTAATCCCGGAATCATTGCTGATGTCAGTTCGCCATTTCACCGATCTTTCCACCGTTTCCGAAGGCGACCTGCGCTTGATGCTGGACGACGCGGTGGTGCGAAAGGCGCGGCTCAAGGCCGGCGAGCGCACCAAACCGCTCGAAGGCAAGGTGCTGGCGATGATCTTCGACAAGCCGTCGACGCGCACGCGCGTCTCCTTCGACGTCGGCATGCGGCAGCTCGGCGGCGAGACCATCATGCTGACCGGCACCGAGATGCAGCTCGGCCGTTCCGAGACCATCGCCGACACCGCCAAGGTGCTGTCGCGCTATGTCGATGCGATCATGATCCGCACCACCTCGCATGAGCGGCTGCTGGAATTGACAGAGAACGCCACCGTGCCGGTGATCAACGGACTGACCGACGATACCCATCCCTGCCAGCTGATGGCCGATATCATGACCTTCGAGGAACATCGCGGTCCGGTAGCCGGCAAGACCATCGCCTGGACCGGCGACGGCAACAATGTGCTGCATTCCCTGCTCGAGGCCTCGGCCCGGTTCCGCTTCAACCTCAACGTCGCCGTTCCCGAAGGCAGCGAGCCGGCGCAGAAGCATATCGATTGGTCGCAGGCGCATGGCGGCAAGCTGCACTTCACCCGCTCGCCCGAGGAAGCCGTCGATCAGGCCGACTGCATCGTCACCGATTGCTGGGTGTCGATGGGCCAGGAGCATCGCGCCCGCGGCCACAATGTGTTCTCGCCCTACCAGGTCAATGCCAAGCTGATGGCGAGAGCCAAGCCGGACGCGCTGTTCATGCACTGCCTGCCGGCGCATCGCGGCGAGGAAGTGACAGACGAGGTTATCGACGGACCGCATTCGGTGGTCTTCGACGAGGCCGAGAACCGGCTCCATGCCCAGAAGGCCGTGCTTGCCTGGTGTCTAGGCGCTTGAAGTGTCTGGGCGCTTGATCCCTGGGAGCTTGATCTGCGGGCGTGTGATGCCTATTTGCGCCGCATCACGCAAATCAAGCGCGTTTCGACGCATGCGCCCCGGAGGGCGGCATGGCCGCGCCCTGGAGCTTTGTCATGTTGGAAACCTATCAAGTGACTGAACATCACCCCAAACTCGGCGAATTCGGCTATGCCGGCGACGATCACGTCGTGCCGTTCGAGGTCGGCCCTCTCGACGTGCGCGGCCGCACGGTCCAACTCGGGCCGATGCTGGACGCCATCCTCAGCCGCCACGATTATCCCGAGCCGGTCGCCCGCCTGCTGGCGGAGGCCTGTGTGCTGACCGTGCTGCTCGGCACTTCGCTGAAGTTCGAGGGCAAGTTCATCCTGCAGACCCGCACCGACGGACCCGTCGACATGCTGGTTGCGGATTTTTCCACGCCCTCGGCGCTGCGCGCCTATGCGCGTTTCGATGCCGACCGGCTGGAAGCGCTGGTCGCGGCGGGCGAAACCTCCCAACAGACGCTGCTCGGCAGTGGCGTGCTGGCGCTGACCATCGACCAGGGCGCCCATACGCAGCGCTATCAGGGTATCGTCCAGCTCGATGGCGAGACCCTGGAAGACGCGGCACGCACCTATTTCCGTCAGTCGGAGCAGATCCCGACGGATATCAGGCTGTCGGTGGCCAAGCTTTTGACGCCCGGTCCCGGCGGCGCCCGCGAGCAATGGCGCGCCGGCGGTATCCTGGCGCAGTTCCTGCCGCAGTCGCCCGAGCGCATGCGCGTCCCGGACCTGCCGGGCGGCGATGGCGATCCGCGTGAGGAGATCCACGATCCGGTCGACAATTCCTGGCAGGAGTTGCTGGCTCTGCTCGGCACCATCGAGCCGACCGAACTGATCGACCCGACGATCGGCGCCGAGCGGCTGCTCTACAGGCTGTTCCACGAGCATGGCGTGCGCGTCTTCGGCGGCGTTCCGGTCGCCGACCAGTGCTCGTGCTCCAGGGACAAGATCCGCGGCATCCTCGAGGGTTTTTCCGCCCAGGAGATCAAGGACAGCACCGAAGACGGCGGCATCCACGTCGCCTGCGAATTCTGTTCGAAGCAATATGATTTCGACCCGGCGGAATTTGCGGCCCAGTAGAGTAGAAACCACGCCTCACCGGTCGCTCCGCGGCCGGTGAGGCGAAATCAATTCACCGTCCGCCGCGTCCCCGGCAAGTCCAGCGAAAACGCCGGAATGGCGATGTCGAACGTCTCGCCCCGCTTGTTGCGCATCGTGTAATGCCCGACCATGATGCCGGACGGTGTCGAGAGCGGGCAACCGGACGTGTACTGGTAGCTGTCGCCGGGATTGAGTTCGGGCTGGTCGCCGACCACGCCGGGGCCGCGCACTTCCTCGACCCGGCCGGTGCCGTCGGTGATGTGCCAATAGCGCGACAGAAGCTGCACGAAATCGTCCGACTGATTGTCGATCGTTATCTGATAGCCCCAGACATAGCGGTTCTCCGAGGGATCCGAACGGTCCTCCAGATAGAACGGCCTGACCTGCACTTCGATGTTGCGCGTGACGGCGCTATACATAAGCGGCTCCAAAAAACGGTTCCAGCGGAACTTTCGGCGCTCCGTGCGGTTAGGTCAACCGATCGAAGCCTCCTCTGGCCGGCCTCGCGGGCAGGTGCCGACAAAGAATGTCATTTAAGTGACATATGACAATGATGGTGTGCGCGGACTGGTGACGCGCGACTCGGGCGCTCTGCTGAACTGTTGAAACCGGTCATCTTGCGGACCGGTTTTCCTGGAGTGACCGGATCTCGATGCAACTCACTCTCATAGCCGCCACGCTTTCAACCGTCCTCATCCTCTCGAATCTCGCCAGCATCGTGCTCGCCGTGTCGCGTCTGAGACGGCGTCGCACCATTGCGCCGCCGGCCGGCAAGCCGCGGCCGGTGTCGATCGTCGTGCCGTCGCGCGGCGTCGAGCCGTTCACGCAGGAGACGCTGGAGCGCGCCTTCTCGCTCGACTGGCCGCGCTATGAGCTGATTTTCTGCGTCGCCCATGCCGACGATCCGGTGATCAAATTGATAAACAGGACGATCGTCCGGTTTCCGAAAGTGCCGGCCTGGCTGCTTGTCGGCGATGACCGCATCAGCGCCAATCCGAAACTCAACAATTGCGTCAAGGGCTGGGAAGCGGCGCGGCACGACTGGGTCGTCCTGGCCGATTCCAACGTGCTGATGCCGAGGGACTACATCCAGCACCTGATGGCTGCCTGGCGGCCCGGCACCGGCCTTGTCTGCTCGACGCCGATCGGCTCGCGGCCGGCCGGCTTCTGGGCCGAGGTCGAATGCGCTTTCCTCAACACGCTGCAGGCGCGCTGGCAATATGCCGGTGAGGCGCTCGGCCTCGGCTTTGCCCAGGGCAAGAGCATGCTCTGGAACAAGCCGATGCTCGATGCCAATGGCGGCATCCGCGTGCTGGCCGCCGAGATCGCCGAGGATGCCGCTGCGACCAAGCTGGTGAACAGTCTCGGCCTGCGCGTCAATCTCGTCGCCGCCCCCTTCGAGCAGCCGCTTGGCCGGCGCTCGTTTGACGAGATCTGGTCGCGTCAGGCCCGTTGGGCGCGCCTGCGCCGCGTCACTTTCCCGCTGTTCTTCGCACCCGAAATCCTGACGGGCGCCGTGGTGCCGCTGGTGCTTGCGCTGATTGCAGCGGCAAGCGCCGGCTTCAGCCTCTGGGCAACCGCCCTTGCCGTGCTGGCGGCCTTCTATCTTCCGGAGTGCGCCCTGGCCTGGTCCAAGGGCTGGTACCTGTCGCCACGCATGGTCGCCGCGATCATGGCGCGCGACCTGATCCTGCCGGCGATGTGGGGGCGCGGTTGGCTCGGCGGCGCCGTCGACTGGCGCGGCAATGCGATGACCATCGGCACCAAGACGGCCGAGCTGGAAGAGACGCCGTCCGGCGCCTGAAGGCCTCCTACCTGGCCTTCAGCGCCTGCGCGATGTCCTCGAGCAGATCGTCGGCATCCTCCAGGCCAACCGACAGCCTGAGCGTGCCCGGCCCGATGCCGAGCTCGGCGCGCGCCTCGTCGCTGAGATTTTTGTGCGTCGTCGTCGCCGGGTGGGTGATCAGGCTCTTGGCGTCACCGAGATTGTTGGAGATCAGGACGATGTCGAGCGCGTTCTGCACGGCGAAGGCCGCCTGCTTGCCGCCCTTGACGTCCAGGCAGATCAGCGTCGAGCCGCCCGACATCTGCTTCTTGACGATGTCGGCCTGCGGATGGTCGGCGCGGCCGGGATAGATGACGCGCGCGATTTCCGGCCGTTCGGCCAGAAAATCCGCGATCCGGCCGGCACTTTCCGTCTGCTGGCGTACGCGCAGCGGCAGCGTTTCCAGGCCCTTCAGCAGCGTCCAGGCGTTGAAAGGCGAAAGGCTTGGGCCGGTATGGCGGAAATAGTCGTGCAGGTTCTCGTCGATCCACTTCTTGTCCGACAGGATGACGCCGCCGAGACAGCGCCCCTGGCCGTCTATGTGCTTGGTCGCCGAATAGACGACGATATGGGCGCCGAGCTGCAAGGGCTTCTGCTGCAGGGGCGTGGCGAAGACATTGTCGACGATCAGCCTGGCGCCGATCGAATTGGCAAGCGAAGCGACAGCGGCGATATCGACCACTTCCAGCGTCGGATTGGTCGGGCTTTCCAGGAAGAACAGCTTGGTGTTCGGCTTGATCGCCTTTTCCCAGTTGGCGATGTCGGTGCCGTCGACCAGCGTCGCCTCGATGCCGTATCTCGGCGCCAGCGTCTCGACCACCCAGCGGCAGGAGCCGAACAGCGCACGCGCCGCCACGATATGGTCGCCGGCCTTGGCGCTGCACAGAAGGGCGGCCGTCACCGCGGCCATGCCCGACGCGGTGGCGCGCGCGTCTTCCGCACCTTCCAGCGCGCACATGCGCTTCTCGAACATGTCGACGGTCGGATTGGCGTAGCGCGAATAGATGAAACCCGGCTCTTCGCCCTTGAAACGGGCTTCGGCGGCTTGCGCCGTTTCGTAGACATAGCCTTGGGTGAGATAGATCGCTTCTGACGTTTCGCCGAAACCGGAACGCAGCGTTCCGCTGTGCACGAGTGCCGTCTGAGGCTTCCAGTTGCGCTTCTTGGTGCTCATCGCTTTTCTTCCAGACACAAAAAAACCGGCCGCGAAAGTCGCAACCGGTCCATACGGCCTTGCGGCCCGACGGTCCTTTAGCGACTTGTTTAACGTGGCTGCAAGCCGACCGGCCAAATCACCACGGGATAACGACCCTTTAGACCCGCACCGCGCTTGCGTCAATTGCCGGCTTCATTAAGAGGTTTGTACCAAGCAGGAGTGGAGCCTTGCGGCAGACAGGCATTCTTCCCGACCAGGACATATCGGCGCTGCTCCAGTCCGGCGCGCTGAAGTCGGCGCGTGCGCTCGACACCGACCAGATCCAGCCGGCCAGCCTCGATCTCAGGCTCGGCGACAAGGCCTGGCGGGTGCGCGCCTCCTTCCTGCCCGGCCCCAATCACAAGGTCTCGGAAAAGCTCGACCGGCTGCAGCTGCACGAGATCAATCTGGCCGAGGGCGCGGTGCTGGAGACCGGCTGCGTCTACATCGTGCCCCTGCTTGAAAGCCTGGCGCTGCCGGCGGACATTTCAGCCTCGGCCAATCCGAAGAGTTCGACCGGACGGCTCGACATCTTCACCCGCGTCATGACCGATCGCGGCCACGAGTTCGACAAGATCGCGGCCGGCTATCATGGCCCGCTCTTTCTGGAAGTCAGCCCGCGCACCTTCCCGATCGTCGTCCGCACCGGGTCGCGCCTGTCGCAGATCCGTTTCCGCACCGGCAATGCGCTGCTCTCCGAAGCCGAGTTGCACGACCTGCATCGCACGCAGATGCTTGTCGCCACCGAGCCGCCGAACATTTCCGGCGGCGGCATCGCGCTGTCGATCGACCTCAACGGCGATCAAAGCGGCTTGGTCGGCTATCGCGGCAAGCATCACACCGGCCTCGTCGATGTCGACAAGCGCGCGGCCCAGGAAGTCGTCGACTTCTGGGAACCGATCCACAAGAGCGGCGCCGGCGAACTGGTGCTCGACCCCGATGAATTCTACATCCTCGTCAGCCAGGAGGCGGTGCATGTGCCGCCGCTCTACGCCGCCGAGATGACGCCCTTCGATCCGCTGGTCGGCGAATTCCGCGTCCATTATGCCGGCTTCTTCGATCCGGGCTTCGGCCATTCCGCATCCGGCGGCACCGGCAGCCGGGCGGTGCTGGAAGTGCGCAGCCATGAAGTGCCGTTCATCCTCGACCACGGCCAGATCGTCGGCCGGCTGGTCTACGAGCATATGCTGAAGCGGCCGCAGGCGCTCTACGGC
>NZ_RZPL01000008.1:0-25774 GCF_004022805.1 Mesorhizobium sp. M7A.F.Ca.CA.002.04.1.1
ATCCGGGATCAGGCCCAGCACCATGGCGTATTTCGGATCGATGAAGGAGCCGAAGGCGCCGGCGAAATGGATGCGGTCGACATGCTCGGTGTTCTGCTTTTCCATCAACAGCTTGGTGCCGGCATAAAGCGCTGCCTTGGCAAGCTGGATGGCGCGCACATCGGTCTGGGTGATGGTGATCTTCGGCCCATCTTCCGTCAATGCGGCGGAGCCGTCCTTCAGCACATAGGAGAAGGTGCGGCCGTTGGCCGTAACGCGCGGCGAGCGCGCCGAAAGCCCGCCGTCGATGACGCCGTCCTCGGAAATGATGCCGGCGAGATACATCTCCGCCACCACTTCGATGATGCCGGAGCCGCAGATGCCGGTGACGCCGGTCGCCTGGACGCTTTCCAGGAAGCCCGGCTCGTCGGACCACAGTTCAGAGCCGATGACGCGGTATTTCGGTTCAAGCGTATCGGGATCGATGCGTACGCGTTCGATGGCGCCGGGCGCTGCTCGCTGGCCGCCGGAGATTTCGGCGCCCTCGAAGGCAGGGCCGGTGGGCGAGGAGGCCGCAACCACCCGCTGGCGATTGCCGAGCACGATCTCGGCATTGGTGCCGACATCGACGATCAGCATCATCTCGTCCTGGCGATGCGGGCCTTCCGACAGCGTCACCGCCGCCGCATCCGCACCGACATGCCCGGCGATGCAAGGCAGCATGTAGAGCCTGGCGCCCTGGTTAAGCTTCAGGCCGATGTCGGATGCCTTGATATGCACCGCACCTGAGACAGCCAGCGCAAAGGGCGCGCCGCCAAGCTCGGTCGGATCGATGCCGAGGAACAGATGGTGCATGATCGGATTGCCGACGAAGACGCTGTCCAGGATGTCGTTGCGCTGGACATTGCCTTCGGCGCAGACCTTGTCGACGAGACCCGAGATCGCCTCCCGCACGGCGACCGTCATGCCCTCGCGGCCGTCCGGGTTCATCATCACATAGGAGACGCGGCTCATCAGATCCTCGCCGAAGCGGATCTGCGGGTTCGAGGTGCCCGACGAGGCGGCGACGCGGCCCGACAGCAGCGACACCAGATGCATGGCGATGGTGGTCGAGCCGATATCGCAGGCCAGCCCATAGGCTTCGTTCTTGAGGCCGGGCCAAAGTGCTACGACGCGCGCTGTCTCAGAGTCGGCATCCTTGTAGATGGCGGCGGTCGCGGTCCAGTTGCCCTTGCGCAGGATGCCTTGCACCTGCGGCAGCAGATAAAAATCGAAATCGAGGCTTTTCAAACCCCAATCGTGCATCAGCGCGATCTTCAGCCGGTCGAGATCACCAAGCGGCTTGTGCATGTCGGGTTCTTCGATCTCGACATAGCACATGCGGATCGCCGCATCGCGGGCGATGACCCTGGTGTCGGCATCCTTGCGGATGGTCTGCGCGTTGATGACCGTATCCTGCGGCACGTCGATGACGAGGTCGCCGAGGATTTGCGCCGAGCAGGAGAGGCGACGCCGTTCGGGTAGGCCGCGGACGCGCTCATAGCGCTCTTCCTTGGCGCCCTTGGGCGTGATGTGGTCGTTGGACGAAATGATCTTGTGCTTGGCGAAATTGCCTTCCTGCACTTCGATCTGGCAACGCCCGCAAGTGGCGCGTCCGCCGCACACACTTTCGACATAGACGCCGAGCTGGCGCGCGGCGTCTAGCACGGGTGTTCCAACAGGAAACCGCCCGCGCTTGCCCGACGGCATGAACAGCACGAGCGGGTCGGTGATGTTTGCAGGTGAATTCACGATTGCGCGCTTATCCTCGGCCCATCCGGGCTTCACGGCCGCCACGGCGGCGACCGCCATTGCCGGCGCCGTCGCCCGGCGCATTGACTTGCGTCGGGGCGGCAACGGCCTGGCCGCCTTCGGCCGGCTTGTAATCCTTGTAGGTGCGGATCCAGTTGGTGCAGTTCTCGTCGGTGCCGTTCAGCACATTGGCGCCGCGCACGGCTTCCATTTCCTGCGGCCGCACCGGGTTCATGATGGCCGAGGTCATGCCGGCGCCGATCACCATCGGGATGAAGGCGGCGTTGATGCCGTGGCGATGCGGCAGGCCGAAAGAGATGTTGGACAGGCCGCAGGTGGTGTTGACCTTGAGTTCTTCACGCAGACGACGCAGCAGCGCGAAGACCTGGCGGCCGGCATCGCCCAGCGCGCCGATCGGCATCACCAGCGGGTCGACGACGACGTCATGCGCCGGAATGCCGAAATCGGCGCAGCGCTCGACGATCTTCTTGGCGACGGCGAAACGCACGTCCGGGTCCATCGAAATGCCGGTCTCGTCGTTGGAGATGGCGACGACCGGCACGTTGTACTTCTTGACCAGCGGCAGGATGGCTTCGAGCTTTTCTTCCTCGCCGGTGACGGAGTTGACCAGCGGGCGGCCCTTGGCAACCTTGAGTGCGGCTTCGATCGCGGCGGTGACGGAACTGTCGATCGACAGCGGCAGGTCGACCAGCCCTTGCACGATCTCCAGCGTCTGCACCAAAAGGCCGGGTTCGGTCTCGTTCGGATTGACCGAGGTGACGCCGGCGTTGACGTCGAGCATGGTGGCGCCACAGGCTGCCTGCTCCAATGCGTCCCTGATGACGGTCTCGAAATTGCCCGCGATCATCTCGGCGGCCAGCTTCTTGCGGCCGGTCGGGTTGATGCGTTCGCCGATCACGCAGAACGGCTGGTCGAAGCCGATGATGATTTCTCGTGTCGCCGAAGCGACGATGGTACGGGTCATAAATTCTCTCCGCCGTGATATAAAGATTTCTTTATATCGTTGTCTGGTTTCGTTCAAGCGAATGGGTGGCCGTCCGCGCCGTCAGTGCGCGGTCTTCACCATATCCACCTGCGTTTCGGTAATATCGTCGTGCAGTATGTGCTCGAGCCGATCGGCGACCATCTGGTCGTCGCGGCGGATCTCGCGTTTCCATGGCTGGCGGCCCTTCAGCACGCCCGATTCATCGACGATCTCGGCGACATATTCCTCTTGCCGGTAGGCCATCACGTGAACGCCGGAAACACCTGATATTTCCTTCACCTCGTTGATGATGTCGATGCAGAGCTGCTTGCCTTCCTTTTTCTGGTCCTGGGCGCCTTCCAGCCGCTTGATGACGGAATCGGGAATATGGATGCCCGGCACGTTCGAGCGGATCCACTTGGCCGTCTTGGCCGAGGCGAGCGGCCCGACGCCAACCAGGATGAAGCATTTTTCGGTATAGCCGAGGTCGCGCACCTTTTGCATGTAGGTGCGGAACATGGGCACGTCGAAGCAATACTGGCTCTGTACGAATTGCGCGCCGGCGGCGATCTTCTTGCCCAGCCGGTGCGGGCGGAAGTCGATCGGCGGCGCGAACGGATTGATCGCAGCACCCAGGAAAAGCTGCGGCGGCGTCGTCAGCTTGCGGCCGGACAGGAACTTGCCGTTGTCGCGCATGATGCGGCAGGTTTCCAGGAGCGACATGCAGTCGAGATCGAACACCGGCTTGGCGCCGGGCTGGTCTCCGGCCTGCACGCCGTCACCTGTCAGGCACAGCATGTTGGCGACGCCCATCGCAGCCCCGCCCAGCACGTCGCCCTGGATGGCGATGCGGTTCTTGTCGCGGCAGGCGATCTGCATGATCGGCGCATAGCCCATGCGCGTCAAAAGTGCGCAGATGCCGACCGAGGACATGTGGCAGTTGGCGCCCGATGCATCGACGGCGTTGATGGCGTCGACCCAGCCGTCGAAGATTTTCGCCCTGTTGTAGACGTCTTCCGGATCGGCGCTGTCGGGCGGGTTGAGTTCCGTCGTCACAGCGAACTCGCCGCGCCGCAGTACGCGCTCCAGCCGACCGCGCGAGGTGTGGCCGGGCAGGGGTTCGAGCGGCAGGTGGATGCCGGCCGGGTTTTCGTCGCGCTGGCGGCCGATCATGCCGACGCCCCGGTGCTGGCCGCCTCATTCTTGGCGGCAGCGGCGGCTTCGCGCGCGGTGGCCGCCTGCGCGGTCACCCGCAGCCAGGCCGAGGTTTCACGCAGCGACTGGTCGACCGGCTTCTGCACGGTCAGGATCCTGTCGCTGTGCACCATGTTCTGCGAGCCTTCCCAGGCCTTGACCCAGACGCAGGGCATATCGGGCTCGACCTCGCAATTGCCGTTGGCGCGGACACCGCCGCAAGGGCCGTTGCGCAATTGCTTGGGGCAGTTCATCGGGCAAGACATGCCTGTCGAGGACAAGATGCACTGGCCGCACATGCGGCAGTCGAACATGAAGCCCTTGACGCGCTTCTCGACAAATTTGATCGGCCCTTCGACACGGCCATAGCCTATGCCTTTCCATAAGGGATGGAGGAGCAGGAACATGTCGGCGAATTTGGCGTAGAACCATTCGAGTAATCGCGAGTGCCGCACCGACCATAATCTGACCGCGAAGGAACGCTGCACGCGCCGCTGCGGCGATACGTCGGCCGGCTTGTAGTCGGATTTCGGCGCTGCCTTCTTGACCAGAGTGGCCTGGGTAACAGCCGGCCTCTCCTTGGCAGGAATGGTTTCAGACATTTTCTTTGCCGCCCGCCTTGACCAGAGCGACCAGCCGCTCGCGGTCATATCTCGTGTCGATGTCGTTGAATGCCTTCTCGACTTCGGCTTCGAGGTCGTCGCCGACCGGAATGGGATCGGCTTTGCGCCATTCGGCCAGATAGTCGTCTGTACCGCCGGCGCCGGTGCGCATGGCGCACATGTCGATCGCCTCGGTAAAGCGCAGCGGCAGTTCGCGCTTGGCGTTCTGCCGGCCCTTCTTGACGATCACCTGGGCAGGGATGTCGCGCCAGTAGACGACGATCAGATCGGCCATGAATTCTCACTCCTCGAACTATCGAGCATTGCCGCAAGCGCAGTGGTGCCGCTTGTTATGGGACGACGCGCGCGCATTCAAAAGCGACGCATATCGATGTCGTAAAATGAAAAGTGGGTTTATTCGTTTGCGGCGTGTGCCGGCGCCCGGTCCAGCGCGTCGGAAACGCTGGCGCGCAGTATGCCGTCCAGGACGAAAAACGCGCTACCAGATGCCAGTTCTGAGGCCCGTCCAGACGTAGAACCAGATCGTCGGATGATACCAGAGTTTCGAAGGCAGGCCGGGATCGATCGTCGTGAGTTTTCCAGCCAGTGCATCGCTGACAGCCTCGACGCAGATGTCGCGCGAGAACGCCGTCTGGCGTAGCGCGTGACTTGAGATGGTGTCGCCTTTTTTCGATCTGCCGCGCGCCTGCTTCAGCACGCCACCAGTGTCGACGCCAGCGTCGACGAGGTGGACAGTCGTGCCGAAATTCTCCGCATCGCCTGATACCAGAGCCCAATAGCCGCCATTCATGCCGCGATATTTCGGCGTGATGCCCGCATGGTAGTTGAGCACCGGGCAGGGCATTTTGCTCAGCATCTCAGCCGAGATTAGTCGGCAACCGTTGAGCAGCACAACGCCTGGCCGGATCTTCTGGATCGCCTGCAGGCACTCAAGCCCATTGGCCGAGGCTACCGGGATGATCTCCTGGCCTGGTCGCGGCTCAACCTCCAGCTTCTCCTCGGCAATCAGTCGCGCGCTATGGCCGGCCAGGAATCGCTTGCCCAACCTACTCAGTACCATCGTGCCAAGCTGGCCGATGGCGGAAATCCAGCCTTGGCGGCGAGCCCGGCCACGCAGCAATTGCTTTTTGGATTCAGGCGTTTCGAGGACGACGCTGACAGGACCTACGCGGTCGGCGATCGCATTGATCATAGCCCAGACATGCTGGCCGCCTCCGGTGACGACCACGATCGGACGCGTATTGGATTCTGATGCTGCCATGGATCTTGCCCCCTCCAAGCAACCCTTCTCGACAATAGACGGGATGCTAGGGTGTCCGGGTTAATCCTTGGTGATCAGCTCTTCGATACACAGTCAGCGCTTGAATTCGATGATATCGAGCTTCGATTCATAGTAGGGCGCCGGAAATTCGATGCGCCATTCCTTGGCGCTGTTGCGGAAGGCGTAGCCGACCTGGTCGGTTTGCGGACCGCTGCCATAGGGCTTTGCCGGATCGCTGTTGACATAGAAGGAGCCGAGATAGATCGCGCGTTTCTCGCCATCGTCGAAGAAACGGCCCCTGGTGCGCTGCGAGCCGCTGATCTTCTCCAGCCGCCAGCCGGAACCGTCATCGGTCACCTTGCACTTGAACCAGCCATAGATGACGAGCGGCAAAGGTCCGCCGGCCTTGATGGTGCGGCACTGCCAGTTGCCGGTCAGGTCCTTGTCGGAAAAGGCCACCAGCGGCTTTGCCAACAGGGCATCGAGTTGCTTGACCTCGGCCGGGTTGCCTGTCTTCGCCTCGGCAAGGGCTGCCTTGCGGGTCTCGCCATATTTGTCGAGCCGCGTCTTGTCGGCCGGGGTGATGAGTTTCTGTATCTCGCCGTCGGCATGGGCGGGCAGGGCCAAACAGAGGAGGCCGAGTGCAGCTATCAAGAGGCGAGGGGTCATCAGTGCGTTTCCATGGCTGGCAGTCTGTTTGCTTGTGGCGCACACCTTACCCGTCCACGGCGGCCTGTCATCTAGCCTTGAGTCATCGCGGGGCAAGAATTGCTTCAGGCGCCTGCAGCCGCCTGCGCCATCCCGGCCGTCAGGTCGCCATAACCGGTGGCGCGGCGTTCATAGACGAGACCGAGCATTCTGGCGGCTTTTTCGGCGACCTTGTCGAGTTCCGGATCGTTGGTCTGGGCGAGGTAGATCAGCTTCTCGTAATTGCCGAAATAGTCCTTGATCAACTCCGGGTGCTTGTCGAGGCCGAGCGGTTTCATGAAGAAAGCGTCGAACTGCCGGCAGAGGAAGTCGGTCATGTAGAACGACATCATGTCGTCGTCTGCGACTTTCGCATAGGCCTCCATGCCCTGGTAGAAGGCGAAGCAATGCGGGCCGGCCATGCGCTCGACGCCATGCTTCTCGCAGATGCGGTCGAGCAGACCGCCGGTGCCGCAATCGGCATAGCCGACGAAGATGTTGCTGTAGCCTTCCGTCTTGGCTTTTTCGATCGCCTTGTCCATGGCCGGTGCGATGCGGTCCGGGTAGAAATGGAATTCCGCCGGCAGGCAGGTCAGGTCGAGGTGATCCAGCCCGAGCTGTTCCTTGACGGCCAGAACTTCGCGCGCAATCATCCCGCAGGCGATGACGAGCAGCCTGTCGTCTTGATTCGGTTTCGTTTTTTGCGTCTTGGCCATGGAACCAGTCGAGCGGCCTTCGTTGTTGTGGCGCTAATTTATCTGTTGAGGGAGACACCGTCCATGAAACTGCTGCGCATCACGCCGATTGCCATCCTGGCCTGCGCCTTGGCCCTTGCGGCCTGCGCGAACACCGTCCGTGGCGTCGGCAGGGATGTCAAATCGACGGCCAAGGCGGTCGAGGACACCGTCACCAAGCCCTGATCCGCACGCGGCCACCTCATCATCTGGTAACAAAAAAGCCGCGCTGCAAGGGCGCGGCTTCTCCTGTCGTCCAGGCCGAATTGGCCAATCAGGCCGAAGCGCGCACATTGTGCTTGCGCTTCATGAAGTCCTTGGCGGTCTCGACCGCCACCGCCGCGTCGCGGCAATAGGCATCGGCGCCGACGGCCTTGCCGAATTCCTCGTTCAGCGGTGCGCCGCCGACCAGCACGACATAATCGTCGCGGATGCCCTTTTCCTTCATCGTGTCGATGACGACCTTCATATAGGGCATGGTCGTGGTCAGCAGTGCGGACATGCCGATGATGTCGGGCTGGTGCTGTTCGATCGCATCGAGATATTTCTCGACCGCATTGTTGATGCCGAGATCGATGACGTCGAAGCCAGCGCCCTCCATCATCATGCCGACAAGGTTCTTGCCGATATCGTGGATGTCGCCCTTGACGGTGCCGATGACCATCTTGCCTTGCTTGGGCGCGCCGGTGGCGGCGAGCAGCGGGCGCAGGATGAACATGCCCGCCTTCATCGCATTGGCGGAAAGCAGCACTTCCGGCACGAACAGGATGCCGTCGCGAAAATCCTCGCCGACGATGCGCATGCCTTCGACCAGCGCCTCGGTCAGCACCTTGTAAGGCGCCCAGCCGCGCTCGAGCAGGATGTTGGTGCCTTCTTCGATCTCTTCCTTCAGCCCGTCATAGAGATCGTCGTGCATCTGCTGCACCAACTCGTCGTCGGAAAGTTCGGAAAGGATGATCTCGTCGTCGGACATTTGTATCGAGCTCCTGCCGGCATCGCGACCATGTCGCAAGGCACATATCTTCGCGTTCATACCTAACCCGCTGAGGGCATGTATCCATAGCTGATTTGCGACTTCCCGCAAAAGGAAAGCGACCGTAACTCTCTTGGAATTCTTGTCGATTTTGCGACAGGCGTTGGCGCTGGCGGGCCGTTTCGAATAGGGTGCATGGCTACGATCTGGCAAGAAGCGGCGAGAGCAGCCGCTATGGATTCCAGACAAGAACAGATTCAGGGAAGAACACCATGAGCGAACACGCGGCAGTCGATCAGGAAGCGTCAAACGCGCGACGTGGGCGCGGCGCCAGCGGCGGGGCTGCTGCCCGGCGGGCCGCGCGTTCGGGCGGAGGCCCGGGCACGCAGCTCACCTACATCAAGCGCAAGATCAACGTTTACGAGGTGCTGGACGAGGAAGGCCTGGCGCTGATCGAGAAGAACACCGACACGGTGCTCGAGGAGATCGGCATCATCTTCCGCGACGATGCAGAAGCGCTGCAACTGTGGAAAGAGGCCGGCGCCGACGTCAAGGGCGAGCGCGTGCATTTCCCGAAGGGGCTGTGCCGTTCGCTGCTCAAGACCGCACCGTCCGTCTACACCCAGCACGCCCGCAATTCCGAGCGTTCGGTGCAGATCGGTGGCAATGCCACCGTGTTCGCGCCGGTCTATGGCCCGCCCTTCGTGCGTGACCTCGACGGTGTCAGGCGCTACGCGACGATCGAGGATTTCCAGAATTTCGTTAAGCTCGCCTATATGGCGCCGTCGATCCACCATTCGGGCGGCACGGTATGCGAGCCGGTCGATGTGCCGGTCAACAAGCGCCACCTCGACATGATCTACAGCCACATCAAATATTCCGATAAGCCGTTTATGGGCTCGGTGACCGCGCCGGAACGCGCCGAGGACACCGTCGCCATGGCCAAGATCGTGTTCGGCGACGATTTCGTCGAGAACAACACGGTGCTGACCAGCCTGATCAACGCCAACTCGCCGATGGTGTTCGACGAGACCATGCTCGGTGCGCTGAAGGTCTATGCGCGCCACAACCAGGCCTGCATCGTCACGCCGTTCATCCTCGCCGGCGCGATGAGCCCGGTGACGGTTGCCGGCACGCTGACGCAGGTTCTGGCCGAAGTGCTGGCCGGCGCGTCGTTCACGCAGCTCATCCGTCCCGGCGCGCCGGTGCTGTTCGGTACCTTCGCCTCGTCGATTTCGATGCAGTCGGGGGCGCCGACCTTCGGCACGCCGGAGCCGTCGCTGGTTTCCTATGGCGCCGCACAGCTGGCGCGCCGTCTCGGCCTGCCGTTCCGCACCGGCGGCTCGCTCTGCGCGTCCAAGGTTCCGGATGCACAAGCGGCTTATGAAAGCGCCAACACGCTGAACTCGACCATCCTGGCCGGCACCAATTTCGTGCTGCACTCGGCCGGCTGGCTCGAGGGCGGGCTGGCCTCCTGCTACGAAAAGTTCATGATGGACATCGACCAGCTCGGCATGACGCAGAAATTCTCCGAAGGCGTCGACCTGTCGGAAAACGGCCAGGCGATGGACGCCATCCGCCAGGTCGGGCCGGGCAGCCATTATCTCGGCTGCGACCACACCCAGGCCAATTTCCAGACCGCCTTCTACCGCTCCAACATCGCCGACAACAATTCCTACGAGCAGTGGCTGGCCGAAGGCGAGAAGACAGCGCCGCAGCGCGCCAACGAACTCGCGCGCCGCTGGCTGGAAAGCTATGAGGCGCCGCATCTCGATCCGAGCATCGACGAAGCGTTGAAGGACTTCATCGCCAAGAAGAAGGGGTCGATGCCCGACGCCTTCACTTGAAAGGAGCCCGAGTCAGGCGGGGCTAAAGTCGCCAACATCATCCACAAGGAAGTCTGGCGGAGCGCGTTCTCCGATCCGGACAAGAAGGGATGATTACGCCCGCCGGCAGCGTTGACCGCATTGCTGCGGCGCTTCTCGCCAACGGCCTTGTTCTTCGCGGCGGCTTCAATTTTACGCCAAGCGATGCGCCGCCAACGGGATCATCGGGTGCGCCGGCAGCGGCCGTCCTGCTGGTGGGGCAGGCGGGCGCGGCACCCTGGCCGCATTTCCTGCGTTGGTGGGAGCAACAGCCACAGGCAATCGCCAATCCGCTCGACACATGGTCGCGCGAAGTGATCGGCGCCGTGGCGCAGGATTTTGGCGCACGGGCGATTTCTCCGTCGGACAAGCCCTATCTGCCGTTCCAGCAATGGGCGATGCGGGCGGAGGGGCTGAAACCGTCGCCGCTCGGCATCCTCATGCATCCGCGCTACGGGCTATGGCATGCCTACCGCGGTGTGCTGCTGTTTGACGACGAAATTCCAGTTCAAGTTGCCGAGGCAGCGCCCCACCTTTGCGATAGCTGCGCCGAGAAACCCTGCCTGAAATCCTGCCCGGTCGACGCCTATTCCGTGCAAGGATTCGCTTATCAATCCTGCCTGGCGCATGTGGGGGGAGCGAATGGCGAACCCTGCCGCAGCGGCGGTTGCCTCGATCGCAATGCGTGCCCCTATGGCACGGGGTATCGCTATCCGCCGGAGGTCCAGGCCTTTCACATGGCGAGCTTCGCACGGGCCACCAGCTGATCCGTTCCCATTGCATGGTGCTCGTTGGCTTCGATGAGCATCTTGACGGCAGCTAGAAGCAGGCCTATTCATCAAGTCATCTGATGACTTATGAATAGGCCTATGCAACCCGCCACCAGAACCAATCTCACCGACAGCGCCACCAGCAGCCTGCGTGCGGAGATCGTCAGCGGCCGCTGGGGCGTCGGCGAGCGCATTCCCAATGAGGCAGCCCTGACCGACCTTCTGTCGGTCAGCCGCGGCACGGTGCGCGAGGCGGTGCGGGTGCTGGTCTCGCAAGGATTGCTGGATACGCGCCAGGGCTCGGGCACATATGTGCGCTCTACCGTCGATGCCTCTGCCGCGCTCGACCGGGTCAAGCGCACCGGCCTGCGCGATCAGTGGGAGGCGCGGGCGGCGCTCGACCTGGAGGCGGCACGGCTCGCCGCCATGCGCCACACGCCAGCCGATCTTGAGACGATGCGGCAACTGCTTGCCGAACGCGGCACCGTCGCGGACGGCGGAAGCGATGCCTTCATCCGGCGCGATCTCGCTTTCCACAAATCGGTTGTCGCGGCGTCCGGCAACAAAGCGATGATGGAGCTCTACGACTTCTTCACCGCCGCCATCACCGAGACCATCCATGCCACCATCGACGGCGATCTGCCCGAACCGGACCACCAGGCGCATGCGGCTATCGTCGACGCCATTGCCGCGAGCAATCCCGAGCGCGCCGTTGCCGCCGTTCGCGCCTTCATGGCGCCGGTGCTTGCCCAACTTGAAAGACTGCTTTCGCAATGAACCAGAGTTTTCGTCAGCCTGACCCGACGGCGCAATCCGCCGCCATCGAGGGTCTGGAACTCATCGATGCCGAGGCCGACAGCCTGCCCGCGCCGCAGCCGCCTGAACTGCGCAGCCGTGCGGCGCGCATCGTGCTTGGCGCGAGCCTTGTGCTGATCGCCTTCAGCCTGCGGCCGCTGTTTTCCAGCCTGTCGGTACTGCTGCCCGAGGTGATGCAGGCAACCGGACTGTCGACGACGGGCGCCAGCCTGCTGACGACGCTGCCCGTTCTGTGCCTGGGTCTGTTCGCGCCCTTCGCGCCAAGACTTGCCCAGCGCTATGGAGCCGAGCGCACTTTGCTCGGGGCGCTCACCTTGCTGGTGCTGGGAACCGGCCTGCGCTGGTTCGGTACGGTTCCCCTGCTGTTTGTCGCCACCTTCCTTGCCGGCGGCGCCATTGCCATCGGCAATGTGCTGCTGCCGGGCCTGGTGAAGCGAGATTTCGCCGACAAGGCCGCCGTCATGACCGGGCTCTACACCATGGCGCTCTGTGCCGGCTCGGCGGCCGCCGCCGGCTTCACACTGCCGATCGAGCATTTTGTCACCGGTTCGTGGTCCGGGGCACTTGCTGCCTGGGCGGTGCCTACACTGGTCGTGCTTTTGATCTGGATTCCGCAGGCGCTGGGCAGCCGTCGGCAGGTCAGTCATCGGGGCTTTCGCGTCGTTGGTCTCTGGCGCGATCGCCTGGCCTGGCAGGTGACGCTGTTCATGGGCCTGCAGTCGGCACTTGCCTATTGCATCTTCGGTTGGCTGGCGCCGATCTTGCGCGAGCGTGGCTTCGATGCGGCCACCGCCGGCGCCATGGTTTCGGTGTCTGTCATGGCGCAAGTCATCACCTGCCTCGCCGTGCCATCCTTCGCGATGCGGCTGAAAGACCAGCGCGGCATCAATGTGGCGCTCGTTGCCACGGCGGTGATCGCGCTGCTCGGCATTCTGTTCGCACCGACCTCGACCGTGCTGTTCTGGGCGATCCTGCAAGGCATCGGGCAGGGCGGCCTGATCGCGGCTGCCATGAGCCTGATCGTGCTGCGTTCGCCGGATTCGCATGTCGCCGCGCATCTTTCAGGCATGGCGCAAGGCGTCGGCTATGTGTTGGCGGCATTCGGCCCGCTGCTGGTGGGCCTGATCCGCGACTGGACCGGCAGTTTTTCGGGAACGGCGTTCCTGTTCGTCGCGCTCGGGCTTGGCGTAGCCATTATGGGGCTCGGTGCCGGCCGCGCGCTGCATGTCGGTGCGCGGACGGTGCGAGAAGGCTAGCAATAGCGTCACGCAATCCCGCACGAAATTTTGACTGCCATGCTCAGGGAGCGCCTTGCCGTATAGGCTTGCGCGGATATGTATCGCGCATCTGTCGAACGGAGCGAGCGATGACGAAACACGACCTTCAGATCAAGACCAGGGATGGTGTTGCCAATGCCGGGCTTTTCCGCTCGGCAAACGCATCTCCTGCCAAGGCCGGCGTCATTCTCTATCAGGACGCCTTTGGTCCGCGGCCGGCGCTCGACAGTATGGCCGAGCGACTGGCGAATGAAGGCTATGCGGTGCTGGTGCCCGACCTGTTCTACCGCAATGCACCCTACGGGCCGTTCGACGCCAAGACCGCCTTCGCCGAGGAAAAGACCAAAATCCCGCTGATGGCGCTGGTCACCGGCACGACGCAGGACATGACCATCAGCGACAGCGGTGCGTTCCTCGATGCGCTTGCGGCAGAAGGCATTACCGGGCCGATCGGCACCATCGGCTATTGCATGGGCGGCGGTCGATCATTGAATGCGGCTGCAACCTATCCCGAACGGATAAAAGCGGCCGCAAGCTTCCATGGCGGCAATCTCGCCAGCGACGCCGCCGACAGCCCGCATCGCAAGGCAGCCTCGACCAAGGCGCGCGTCTATGTCGGCACATCCGGCGTCGACAGGAGTTTCCCGCCGGAACAGTCGGCGCGGCTGGCCGAGGCGCTCAGGGTTGCGGAAGTAGATCATGTCATCGAGAACTATGCCGGCATGGCGCATGGCTGGTGCGTGCCCGATCACAGCGTTTTCAATGCCGCGGGCGCCGAACGCCACTGGAAGCGCTTGACGACGTTGTTCGCAGAGACGCTGATCTGAGCCTTTGCCTGGCTGTTCTTGCCTGTTGGCTGTCCGCCCCGTTCGCGGTATCAGGCAGCACAAATGCGCTGCGCCGGATGAGTGGGCCGAGCGGGAACGAACAGCCTGATGCAATCCTATGATGTCGTGATCATCGGCGCGGGTGCCGCCGGAATGATGTGCGCCGTGGAGGCGGCCAAGCGCGGCCGTTCTGTACTGATCCTCGATCATGCGGCGGCGCCTGGCGAGAAGATCCGCATCTCCGGCGGGGGCCGGTGCAATTTCACCAACATCCATGCCAGCCCGAAGAATTTTCTGTCGGGCAATCCGCATTTCTGCATTTCGGCGCTCAGCCGCTATACGCAACGCGATTTCATCGCCCTCGTCGAACGCCACCGCATCGCCTATCACGAAAAGACGCTTGGGCAGTTGTTCTGCGACGGCTCCGCACGCCAGATCATCGACATGCTGGTCTCGGAAATGCAGGACAAGGGCGCCGAACTGGTGCTGTCGACCAGCGTTGAGGATGTCCGCAAAACCGTGGAGGGGTTTGTGCTCACTCTCTCCACGGGCACGATTAGGTGCCAGTCTCTGGTCGTGGCCTGCGGCGGCAAGTCGATCCCCAAGATGGGGGCGACCGGTTTCGGCTACGAGCTTGCCGGACAGTTTGGGCTTGCCATCGTCGAAACGCGGCCGGCGCTGGTGCCGCTGACCTTCGACGCAAACACGCTCGAACGGCTGGCGCCGCTGGCCGGCAACGCCGTCGACGCGGAAGTCTCCTGCGGCAAGACGCGGTTCTCCGAAGCGATGCTGTTCACGCATCGCGGCGTCAGCGGACCGTCCATCCTGCAGATCTCGTCCTATTGGCGCGAGGGCGACGAAATCCGCATCGCCATGCTGCCGGGAGTTGATGTGGCGGACCTCATTCGTAGTGCCAAGCGCGGTAATGGGCGGCAGGCGGTGCAGACCGTGCTGGCAAATCACCTGCCGAAGCGGCTGGCGCAGTCGATCGCCGAACGAACCGGCATCGACGGCAACCTCGCCGATCTTGCGGACGCCCAGATCAAAACCATAGCTGCCGCAGTCAATGACTGGCGCATCAAGCCTGCCGGTTCTGAGGGCTACCGCACCGCCGAAGTGACACTGGGCGGGGTCGACACCAACGGGCTGGACCAGAAGACGATGCAGGCGAAATCCGTGCCGGGCCTGTTTTTCATCGGCGAAGTCGTCGATGTCACGGGTTGGCTGGGCGGTTATAATTTCCAGTGGGCATGGTCGTCTGGCTGGGTGGCAGGCCAGGCAGCATAGACTTACTTCCGTGGCTTCGCCCCAGTAGCTGCCGGCGCCTTTTTCTTCTTTTTGGCCTTGTTGTAATCGATGGCGGCACGGACGAGCTCTTTCAAAGCGCTCTCATTGAGCCTGTCGCCCTTGAACACATCGATAGCCCGCCACACCTTGCCGCCAAAACCATTGTTGAACAGCCTGTCGGGATCCGGCAGGCTGGCGCCATGGGAAAAGGTCAGCTTCACCTTGTCCTTGTGGGCGTTGCCGACCACGATGTTGCCGTCGAAGCACCATACCGGGCTGCCCATCCACTTCCACTCCTCGATGATGTCCGGGTCGGCTGCAAGGATGGTCTTGCGGATGTCGGCGAGCGTCTCGCCGCGCCAGTCCGAGAGACCGGCGATCAACTGGTCGATCTGTTGCGAGGGGGTCATTTGGTGTCTCCTGTGCGTCGACGCGTTCAACCGCTGCCTGTCACCAGCGCGCCAGTTGGGTGATCTGAACGAGGTTGCCGCAGCTGTCGTTCAGCTGGGCGATGGTTGAACCGGTCACCTCGGTCGGCGGCACGGTGAACGCGCCACCCTTCGCCTTGATGCGCTCGTAGTCGCCCTTGACGTCGTCGGTGAAGAACATGACCGCAGGCTGACCCTGCTGGAAGATGGCTTCCTGATAGGCCTTGGCGGCCGGGTTGTCGTTGAGCGCGAGCTGCAGTTCGGTTCCATCAGGCTCTTCAGCCGAGGTCACTGTCAGCCAGCGATAGGGCCCGTTGCTGAAATCGGCCTTCTTGGTGAAGCCCAGCACGTCGGTGTAGAAGCGCAATGCGTTTTCCTGGTTGTCCACATACACGCTGGTCAGCTTGATCTTCATCGCTCTTTCTCCTCTGTCGTATTCTTGCGTCTGTGGCCGCTACGGGGTCCAGCCGGGCAGGGCGGCGGCCTGCTTGATCCATTCCGCCATTTGCGCCTCGTCGAACCGGTCTTCGCGGATGTCGATCCAGCGCACATCCTTGCTCTTGGCCGTGCCGCCTGGTGGGATCGGTTGCAATGAGATGCCACTGAAAAAGGTCATCTTCACATAGTGGGTGAATACATGGAAACTCGCGAACCAGCCCTGGCCTTCGATGCCGTAGAAGGGTGAGTTCCATCGCACGGCCTTGCGGACGTCAGGCACGTTGCCCACGATGAGCGCGTCGAGGCGCTCGCCCAGGCCGCGCTTCCAGTCCGGCATCGCAGCGATATAGGCCTGCACCGGGGCGTCGCCGTCGCCCTTGGCGATTTGCGGGTTGCCGCCGGAGAGCAGCACTGGCGCAGCCTTGGCCTCGGTCGATTGTCCCTGCGTCTTGGCCACTCTGCCCCACTCCTACCCGCCGGCACGCTGCACGCCGCGTCCCTTGGCGGCATAGGGCAGCACGAACATGTACAGGCCGCTGAGCAGCAGCAGGAGGAGCGGCAGGAGCGGCGAGTAGACCACCCAGGCGGGAGGCTGCCTGAATGCCATGGTGGCGAAGTTGGCGATGACGGTCAGCGCAAAGATGATCGACAGCCAGCGATGCATTTGCCGAACCCACTTGTTCCAGTCCAATAGTTCCTCCTGTCAAAACAGCCGGTGCGGGCCACCGATCCGCACCTGCGAGTTTCAATCTATCCGCGCCAGGACCTGACTCAGATTTGCAAAGTACTGTCGCCACCCGCTCGTCGCGCCCCGATACGCCTGCTCCTGATCCGGCCGGAAGCCGGACTGTTCCATACGCAACCGGGTGCCTGTGCTGGTCGGCACGAGGGTCCAGGTGACGACACTCTCAAGGCCATAGGCCTGCCAGGTGTAGGACAGTGTCTTGTTCAACTCGACGGCTGTTACCTGACAGTCCACAACGATGCTCACGTCAGGTTGCGGTTCCTTCCGCAGCTTGAAGCGGTGGTCCACGACTGGCTTGAAGTCGTTCTTCATCAGCCATTCCTCGATCAGATGCGGTTGGGTCAGCGCGCGCCAGATTTTTTCCGGCGGATAGGGGATCTCACGTTCGACGATGACAGAGCGCGTTTCGGTCGCAATGTTGGTCATTGGTCGATTCTTTTGAGCAAATTTTCGAGATCGTCGAACCGGCTCTGCCAGAACGCGTTCATCTGGTTCGTCCAGTCGGTCAGTGGGGAAAGTGCTGCCAGTTGGGCGCTGTAATGGGTCTGCCGTCCTTGATGGCGATCGCGCACCAGCCCGGCCTGCTTGAGCACGCCGAGATGCTTCGACACCGCAGGTTGAGAGACCCCCGACTGAGCCGTCAGGGCGCCGACCGTCTGCTCGCCTTGCCGGCACAGGCGCTCGAAGATCGCGCGACGCGTCGGATCGGAGAGCGTTCTGAAGAGGACATCGTGAGCGTTCGTCATCCGGGATCGATAACCCTGTGGCTATTGATTTACGTATAACTGTCGAGATATGGATATGTCAAGCGGGGGTGTTGACGGTCCCGATCCGGCGGTTTCCAAAAAAATCTTTCCATTGCCCCAAGGATTAGCCATTAGCCTTCGTCCAACAGGCAAATGATGGCGATGATGCTGGATGAGAGCGAAGCCTCCGACGCCGAACTGATCGGGCGGGCGAAGGGCGGAGACAGGAGGGCCTTCAGCACATTGCTGGAAAGGCACTATGACTTCGTCTATCGCGCCGCCTATCGCTGGTGCGGCAGGAAGGCCGATGCCGAAGACATCGCCCAGGAAGTCTGCGTCAGGCTGGGCAAAGCGATCCGCGACTATCGCGGCGGCGGCGCCTTCACCACATGGCTCTATTCCGTGACGATGAACGCCGCGCGCGACGTGATGCGAAAGTCCGCCCGCGAGACCGTCAAGACCGAGGCCTATGGCGTCCATGCACTGATCTCGGGCGAGGCGTCGGTCGAACCGGAAGACCCTGCCGAAGCGCTGTGGGCGGCCGTCCGGCGATTGCCGGACAAGCAGCGCGACGCGGTGCTGCTGGTCTATGGCGAAGGGTTGAGCCATGCGGCCGCGGCCGAGGCGATGACAATCTCGGAGACGACGGTTTCCTGGCACATCCATGAAGCGAAGAAACGGCTGAAGACGCTGATGCGCGCGGCCGGGGAAGTGTGACCATGGTTGACGACAACGAACTCAACAGACTGCGCGATATAGCAGCGCCGGCGCCCGCCAAGGATGCCAAGGCACGTGCTTTCGAAGCCGCCCTGCGTGCATACGATCAGGAAAATATTTCTGCCGTTACCCAAGGATCGGTTGGCGGGCTTCGTCTCACAGAGCGAGCACAAAAGCTCTGGAGCGAGATCATGCAAAAGAAACTCATTGCCACGCCGGTTCTTGCCGGGCTCGTCGCCCTGCCGATCGCCGGATACGCCACCTTCCATATGCTGAGGGAACAGCCGCCGAAATTCGGCGGCGACGAGAAAATCACCGAGACGCTGGCCGACAAGCCGGCGACCGTCAAGCCGGCGACCGTCAAGCCGACGACCGCCGAGCCGAAGCCGGCTCCGACCGGGCTGGAGACGGACAAGAAAGCCGACGCCGATGTGGAAAGCCGCGACGCGACCGATGCGCCTGTGGCGCCGGCCTCGCCGCAGAAATCCGAATCGACCGTTGCTTCCGGCGCGGCACAACAGAATGCACTGGAGCGCGGTGTGCTGGCCGAGCCTGCGCCACCGGCACCGACAGGCGAATTCGCATTGGATGGCGCCGTAAGTGCGCCCAGTACGTCGCGGGCCCGCATGCCGGCCGAGTCCAAGCTGATGGCGCCGCAGCAGCCGTCGACCTTGCCGGCCGACCAGATGCAGCCGCAACCGGAAAACCGCGACCGCATCGAGGATTTCAAGACCAATCCGGTGCATGCGGCACTCGAGGATCCGGTCTCGACCTTCTCGATCGACGTCGACACAGCCTCCTATTCCTTCGTGCGCAGCTCGCTGAAGCAGGGCACCCTGCCGCAGGTCGATACTGTCCGCGTCGAGGAGATGATCAACTACTTCCCCTATGACTGGAAGGGTCCGGAGTCGGCCTCGACACCATTCAACTCGACCGTCAGCGTCATGCCGACGCCGTGGAACACGCATACCAGGCTGATGCATGTCGCCATCAAGGGTTTTGACGTCAAGCCGACCGAGCAGCCGAAGGCCAATCTGGTCTTCCTGATCGATGTCTCGGGCTCGATGGACGAGCCGGACAAGCTGCCGCTGCTCAAATCGGCTTTTCGGCTGCTGGTCAGCAAGCTGAAGGCCGACGACACGATCTCGATCGTAACCTATGCGGGTGACGCCGGCACGGTCCTGGAGCCGACCAAGGCGTCCCAAAAGGACAAGATCCTCAGTGCCATCGACAATCTGACGCCCGGCGGCAGCACGGCCGGCGAGGCGGGCATCAAGGAAGCCTACAGGCTGGCGCAGAAATCCTTCGTCAAGGACGGCGTCAACCGGGTGATGCTCGCCACCGACGGCGACTTCAATGTCGGCCAGAGCGACGACGACGATCTGAAGCGGCTGATCGAAAAAGAGCGCAAGACCGGTGTCTTCCTGTCGGTGTTCGGCTTCGGCCGCGGCAATCTGAACGACCAGATGATGCAGACCATCGCCCAGAACGGCAACGGCACCGCCGCCTATATCGACACGCTGGCCGAAGCCGAGAAGGTGCTGGTCGAAGATGCATCGTCGACGCTGTTCACCATCGCCAAGGACGTCAAGATCCAGGTCGAGTTCAATCCGAACAAGGTCTCGGAATATCGCCTGATCGGCTACGAGACCCGCGCCTTGAACCGCGAGGATTTCAACAATGACCGCGTCGATGCCGGCGATATCGGCTCGGGCCATTCCGTCACCGCGATCTATGAAATCACGCCAAAGGGCAGCGGCGGCGAACAGATCGACGCGCTGCGTTATGGCCAGGCGTCGGTGGACAATGGCGGCGTTGCCAATGCGGACGAATATGCCTTCGTCAAGATCCGCTACAAGCTGCCGAATGAAGACGTCTCGAAGCTGATCACCACGCCGGTGACCTCGGCCAACGAGATCTCGTCTTTCGACCAGGCCAGCACCGACCAGCGCTTCTCCGTCGCGGTCGCCGCCTTCGGCCAGAAGCTGCGCGACGAGGATGCGACCGCGAAGTTCGGTTACGACAAGATCATGGAGATCGCCACTGCCGCTCGAGGAGCCGACCCGTTTGGGTACAGGTCCGAGTTCCTCTCGCTTGTGCGCCTTGCCTCGGCGCTGGGCGGTAATCGGTAGTGGGTGATGACGGCCGGTTTCTTTCAGATGGGATCGTTCTGACAGGGGAAACCGACCGCGGGCGGGTGAGGCATGCCGGCGAGGGGTTCATTCCCTTGCCGGCCTTTTTTCGGAGAATCTCCAGGTCGTTAAATTGCGCGGCATTTCCGGTAGCGGATCGCAACCCCCTGCTTGTTACGCAGGACAGGTGTACCGGGCTTGAGGGAGCCGAAATTGCAGATCAGGACTATCGCCAACTCGACACCGCCGGCACGAGATGCTTCGGCGGTTTCATCGGCCCCATCATCGGAATCCAGGCGTATCAGTGACGATGTCGCGCAGGCGCGCCACACCGCCATGTCGGCGCTGACCAACGACCGCTTCCGCATCATGCTGGAGCAGATAACCGATCCGGTTTCATCCGGCGCGCTGATGACGATGCACAGCGACAATGTGGTCGACTTCAAGTCGGCGCAGTCGAGCTACGCCGACAACAGCGAATAATCGAAACCGATAAGCTCAGGCCCGGCTGCGGCGGCGCTCGCGGCGGGCTTCGCTGGTCTCGGCGGTATTTTCCGTCGCCGCCTTGTTGCGCATCGGGCCGATGCGCTCGACGATCGCGGCAACCGTCGGACGATCCGCCTTGGTGTGCGCGTCGAGCGCCTTGCGCATGGCGGCAAGGTGCTGGAACGAGGTGCCGCAGCAGCCGCCGATAATTTTGGCGCCGCCATCGACGGCGAGCCTGACATAGTCGGCCATCAGTTCGGGTGTGCCGGAATAATGGATTTCGGTGCCGCGGAATTCGGGAATGCCGCAATTGCCCTTGACGATCACCGTTGCCTCCGGCTTCGCCTCGGTCATGTCGAGCAGCGAGGCCAGGATGTCAGACGCGCCGACGCCGCAATTGGCGCCAACGCCAAGCGGCGCCTGCGACAGCCCGTCGGTGACGCCGTGGATATCCCTGGGTAGCAGGCCCATCATGGTGCGGCCGGCGGTGTCGAAGGAACCGGTATAGGTGTAGGGCAGGCCGACGCGGATGGCAGCCTCGGCGGCGGCGCGGATCTCGTCGGGAGCAGACATCGTCTCGATCCAGGCGACTTCGGCGCCGCCTTCCTTGAGACCCTCGATCTGCTCGGCGAAGGCGTCGACCGCCTCGTCATAGGTCATGGCGCCAAGCGGCACCAGCAATTCGCCGGTCGGTCCGACCGAACCGGCGACGATGACCTTGCGGCCAGCTCTGTCGGCGACGGCGCGCGCGATCTCGGCGGCGCGCTGGTTCAGCGCATGCACGCGATCCTGCGCATGATGCAGCTTCAGCCGGTGGCGGGTGCCGCCGAACGAGTTGGTGAGGATGATGTCGGCCCCGGCATCGACGAAATTCTGATGCAGGCTGGTGATGGTGTCGGGCGCCGTCTCGTTGAGCAGCTCGGGCGCCTCGCCGGCTTCCAGCCCCATGGCGAAAAGGTTTGTGCCGGTGGCGCCATCGGCCAGCAGCACGCCCTTTTCGGCCAGCAGAGCATCGATCGGGTTGGTGGTCGTCATCGGATTGGCTTTCATGTTTCGAAGTCGAATAAGGATATAAAGAAGTCTTTATGTGTAGTCAATGGAATGGCGGCAACGCGGCCACCAATGCGGAGGCCGGTTTCCGTCCGAAGGATCATTGTTGCCGAAGATCAGACAGTGCCTGTTGGGAACGACATGCCGGCCAGTCTGTGCGCGAAGCCGGACGCCTCGTGCGCATTGATGTCGGCGGCCCGGATCAGATTGTCGAAGTGCTGGATCAGCGTCTGGATCGGCTGAGTGGCGTTGAGCACCAGATACATGTCGCCGACATAGATGGCGGCGCGATAGGGTCCGAAGATGGTGTAGGGGATCGAATAGCGCATCCGCCCGTCATAGAGAAACAGCCGGAAGGTCGGGTAGAGGTCGTCGAGCAGCGTCGCCATGTGCAGCAGCTGGGCGCGCCGGTCGGCTTCGGGGAAACGGTCCCAGACACCCAGCCCGCGGGCAAATATCTCCAGCGTGTGGCGCGGCATGCAGACTTCCATGTCGGTCTCAGGCCGCCTGTTGTAGTCGATGCGGTATTGCGTTTCGCCGGCCTGCGCCAGGCGGCTCTTGTTGGCGATGCCGGCTTCGTAGTCGACCAGCGCTTCGGTGCGCAGAAGATCGGGAATGCCGGCAGGCACGTAGCGGATCTTGGTGCCTGCCGCCTCGGCATGCCATTTGGCCAACAGCGTGCGGTCGAAACCATCCGGTGCCTCTTCGATCTCCAGGCTTTCGCGGATTTCGCCGGTGAGACCTTCGTCCTGGCTGAGGCCGAGGAGCCAATCGAGCGACACCTTGAACTCGGCGGCGATGTTAAGCAGTGTTTCGGCGCGGGGCAGGCGCGTCGAGGCGCCCGACAGCAGTTGCGACAGCGCCGAGCGGTCGATGCCGACCGCGGTTGCAAAGGCCGACTGGTTCAGGTCGGAGCGTGTCAAGAGCATTTTCAGTCGCTCGCGGAAGATCGTCGACAGGTCGCGCTTGTCCATGTCCGTGCTCCACCTGGATTGAGGAAAAATTTGCGCCGGAACCGCTCCGAGGGTGGCGTTAGGCGTAAATGAATCCCTAAGTCTGTTTACAATGTATAACATGTGCGGTCAAAAATGCGCAATCGCAACAGTTTGTGCACTTTGTCTCGTTGAGTGGAATCATTTCTCCTGACACAATGCTGTCAGGAATCAATTGGGATTCCGGCGACTGAGGGGCAGTGGTCGATAGCATGACGAGCAAGAGCATCAGGCGACACAGCGTACGGGCCATTGAGTGGCCAACCGTGGTACTCGCCTTCTTCTGCTACGCGACATGGCTCGCCACCGGTTTCCTGCTCTGGCCTTCCTATCCCGTCCTGGCGCTCGCCGTCCTCGCCTTCACCGCCGCATTGCAGTCGTCGATCATGCACGAAGTGCTGCACGGGCATCCGACGCGCAACGCGCGGGTCAACGAAGCCTTCGTGTTTCTGCCGATCGGTCTGGTCTGGCCGTTCCGCCGCTTCAAGACCATTCATCTGCGTCACCACGCCGACGAGCGGCTGACCGACCCGCTCGATGACCCGGAAAGCTATTATCAGGCGCTCTGGCAGCATGACGAGCTGCCGCCGACGATGAAATTCCTGCTCAAGATCAACAACACCATGGCAGGCCGCTTCGTGCTCGGCCCGTGGCTGTCCTGCGTCGGCTTCTTCATCGACGATGCCAAGCAGGTGATCGCCGGCGACAAGCCGATCCGCAAGGCCTGGCTGCTGCATGCGATCGGCCTGGCCGTCGTGCTGCCGACCGTTCAGTTCGGCTTCGGCATCCCGCTGTGGCTTTACATTCTGGTGCCGGTCTGGCTCGGCCAGTCGCTGATCTCGATCCGTACGTTCGCCGAGCATCAATGGTCGGAACATCCGGAAGGCCGTACGGTGATCGTCGAGCGCTCGCCGCTGTCGTTCCTGTTCCTCAACAACAATCTGCATTTCGTCCATCACAAGACCCCGACCGTGGCCTGGTACAAGCTGCCCAAGCTGTTTCGCGACCGCCGTGAGGAATGGCTGCGGATGAACAATGGCTATGCCTATCCGAATTATTTCGCGCTGGTCAAAGCCTATGCGTTCAAGGCGAAAGAGCCGATCGTGCACCCGGTGCTGCGGCGTGCGCCTGAGCCGGGCAGGGCCTTCAAGCCGCGCATCAGGGCGCGCAGCATCAGCGGGCTCGGCAGTGCGCCGGTTCCCGCCGAGCCGCCCAAGGAATAATTCCGGCCTACCCGGAATCCGTGTCGGCCAATTCTGATTGGACGCCGCGTTTTCGCGATCCTTTTTCCAGACATGATGATTTGATATCGGCATGAGTGAATTGGTTGCGGCGTTGCCGATGTATGATTGGCCCGAAATGCGCGATGAGGTCGACGCGCAATGGGTGCTGCTGCGCGATGCGTTTCGGCAAAAGGGGATCGACGCGCCGGAAGCCATCGTGCGGCGCAATGGCGACCTGCCGCCGGTGCCGGGCGGAATTCGCGATGCTGCCGGTGCATTGATCGCACCCGATCCCGCGACATTGCCGCCGGATGAACTCGATTTCCATAGATTGTGGCTGCATCCTTTGCTGCTGTTCGCGCAGACCTGCTGGGGGCCGATGGAACTTGGCCTGTCCAGGCATGTGCAGGTGGTCGGCCAGCCGAGCTATGACGCCTATGAAGGCGGGCAGGGCGAGCTCTATTCGAGCGCTCTGGTGATGCGGATAGGCGAGGGACCGGAAGTTCGATCGCCTGCGGATGGCAGCGCTCTCATCCCGCTCGATCTGATCCGCGGCAAGCGCTTCACCTTCAACAGCCTCGATTCCATGTCGGGCATCATTGCGCTGACGCGCGACCTGCAAGCGGCCGGCGAAGGCTTGGACATCTTTTCGTCGCGTAGCGAGAGCGGCGGTCACCGCGCTTCAATCGTCGCCATTGCCGAGGGCTGGGCCGATGTTGCAGCGATCGACTGCGAAAGCTGGGCGCTGGCGCAGCGCTTCGAGCCAGCAGCGCGGAAAGTCGCGATCGTCGGCTGGACCGGACGGCGCAAAGGCCTGCCGTTCATCACGGCGAGGGCAACGCCGGAAAAGACAGTCAGGGCAATGCGAGAAGCGCTTGCCGGACTATCCGAGCAGCCTCGTATCCAGCGGGTAGGTTGAGAGCTGTTCGTTGCCGGCCTCGGTGATCAGGATCTGCTCTTCGAGCTTGACGCCTTCGCGCCCGCCAAGCCGGCCGATATAGCTTTCCACGCACAGCACCATGCCAGGTTCCAGCACGCCGTCCGGCGTGTCCGATGTCCAGTCGCTGGCATGCGGCAAGGTCGGGTATTCATCGGCCAGACCGACGCCGTGATAGAGCACGCCGTAGCGCGTCGGGAAGCAGTCACCCGGCGGCACCGCCGAGGCTTCGACGAGGTCGCGAAACGAGATGCCTGGCTGCATCAGAGCCGTGTTGTGTTCGATCTGGTCGGCGGCGATGCGGAACAGGGCGCGCTGTTCATTCGACGGGTTTGCATCGCCGCACAGCCAGGTGCGCGACAGGTCGGCGCAGAAGCCGTAGGGGCCGATCAGGTCGGTGTCGAAGGCGACGAGATCGCCAGCCTCGATCTTTCGCGAAGAGCATTCCTGGAACCACGGATTGGTGCGCGGGCCTGACGTCAGCAGTCGCGTCTCGATCCACTCGCCGCCGCGCGCGATGTTGCCACGATGCAATTCCGCCCATAGCTCGTTCTCGGAAATGCCCGGCTTCAGCGCCTGTTCCATCTCGCCCATCGCCGCTTCGCAAGCGACAATCGCCCGGCGCATGGCGAGGATTTCGTCCGGCGATTTGATCAGCCGCGCGTTCTCCATCACGGCTTCGCCATTGCCGATGGAAATGCCGAGGCGAGCCAGCTCCTCGACGCCTTCGGGATTGATGTGGTCGACGGCGATGCGGCTGTTGCCGCTACCATATTCCCTGACCAAATCGGCTATTCCGGCGGCCCAACGG
>NZ_RZPL01000900.1:0-1989 GCF_004022805.1 Mesorhizobium sp. M7A.F.Ca.CA.002.04.1.1
CGGATGTTGCCGCCAAGGGCCGCCGATTGCGCGGCGATGCGCAGTTGGCTGGCGCCGGCGCCCAGCACCGACCACCGGAACTGGTCGCCAAACAGCCGGTCGGCAGTGCGCTTCATATGGGCGACGTCTTCTGGATGCGTGCCGATGCCGCCGAGCAGCCCGAACACCGACTGCACGAAGAAAGGCGGCTTCACCAGCCCACGGTCGGCGAAGTGGGAAAGGTTGTACAGATGGGCGATGTCGTAGCACTCGAACTCGAAGCGCGTGCCGTTGTCGTAGCAGGTCGCCAGAATGTACTCGATGTCCTTGAATGAGTTGCGGAAGACGAGGTCGCGCGTCGCTTCCAGATGCGGCTTTTCCCAATCGAACTTGAAGGTCTCGTATTTGTCGGCCAGGTGATAGAGCCCGAAATTGATCGAGCCCATGTTGAGCGAGGCGACTTCCGGCTTGAACTGGGCGGCCGGGCGCACGCGCTCCTCGACCTTCATGTAGGGGCTGCCACCGGTGGTGATGTTGATGGCGGCGTTGGTGCCTTGCTTGACGCGCGGCAGGAAGCGGGCGAAGGCCTCCGGCGTTTGGTCGGGCTTGCCGGTTTCCGGATCGCGGGCATGCAGATGCAGGATCGCGGCACCGGCTTCCGCCGCCGCGATCGCCTCCGAAGCGATCTGGTCGGGCGTGATCGGCAGATAGGGCGACATGGTCGGCGTGTGGATGGCGCCCGTCACCGCGCAGGTGATGATGACCTTGCCCCTGGTCTGTGCAGGTCCCGGCTTGCGACTGGTTTGCGTCATTCTCCAAACTCCTGATCCGATTTTCTCTTGTGGGCGGCGAGCGCCATGAGCCGGCGGTCACGCCACACCTGCCGGTCGCCTAGGCTTTGCTGTGGCAGTCGCTTGCGGCGATCAGCCTCGACTGTATCGATGACCTTGCCGGCCCAGTCGACGCGCCGCTGCGTCTGGGGAAAGATGTTGGAATAGATGCCCTGATAGCGCTCGACATAGTCGCGCACGCCGCCGGGTGCATTGAGATCGATGGTCTCGAACGGCCCCATGAACGACCAGCGCAGCGCCAGCCCGTCGCGGATGCCGACGTCGACATCCTCGACACTGGCGTAGCCATCGGCGACAAGCCGGAAAGCTTCCTCAAGCAATGCGCCTTGCAGGCGATTCATGATGAAGCCGTCAAGCTCGTGCTGCATGACCAGTGGCGCGTGGCCGGCGTCGACGAGGAAGGCGCGGGTTCTCTCGACCGTCTCGGCCGAGGTCCACGGCGCCGGCACGATTTCGGCCGCCGGAATGAGATAGGGCGGGTTGATCGGATGCACGACCAGGCAGCGCTGCCGCCCTTGCAGATGGTCGGTGAATTTCGACGGCAACAGCGCCGAGGTGGAACTGGCGATGACTGTTCGCGGATCGGCAAGCGTGTCGATCAAGGAGAACACCTTGCGCTTCACCTCGAGATTCTCGGGCGTGTTCTCCTGGATATGCACGGCACCTGCCAACGCCTCTTCAAGCTCGGCGACAACGGAGATACGGTCAAGAACCTCACCGGCTTGCTGTCCCCGCAGAAGATCGTTCTGGGCGAGATCGCCGAGCACGCCGGCAATGTAGTCGCGGGCTCCACCTGGGGCAGTGGGCGACTGGTCCCACATCCGCACGTCATGGCCGGCGCGGGCGAAGCTGATCGCCCAGGCCCGCCCGATGAACCCGCTTCCGACGATCGCGACATTGGCCATGGTTTGTTCCTCAAAGTGTTTCGACGTTGCCGTCGACGCCGAGCGACTGGCCGGAAATGTTGATCCCCGCATCGGAGAGCAGGAAGGCGACCATCGACGCGACATCATAGGGGCTGGTCATGCGACGCAGCGAGATGTTCTGCAGATAGCGCCCGGTCATCTCCTCGTGGCTGATACCGACCTGCTTGGCGCGCGGTGCCGCTGATCAAGGCGGCGGGCGCACAGGAACTGGCCGGTCAGGCAGATGTCGATGC
>NZ_RZPL01000901.1:0-1981 GCF_004022805.1 Mesorhizobium sp. M7A.F.Ca.CA.002.04.1.1
CTCCAGCTCGTGGGATCTCGTCGCCATGTTCGATGTGCTTGAGCATATCCCGGATCTGGGTTTCCTCGCCCGGCTTAAGGCCCGCTACCTGGCCGTCGCCGTCCCTTATTGCCGCTGGCGCGAGCTCGGCGCCGACGGCGACGCCTGGTTCCGGACGTGGCGTATGCGTCTTCCCGACGAGCACCTCCACCACTTCGATCGTGACTCGCTGGTGGCATTCCTCGCACGCAGCGGCTTCGAATGCATGACGCTGAACTGCTTCGAGGACGGGATCAGACTGCGCCCTGGCGAAGTGGGTCCGAATATTCTGTCCGGATTCTTTAGAAAGCTATAGACCTCGATCAAATCGATGCGGCTGCTTGGGACCTGGGGCAATCGCGACAATCGCCCGATCGGTACGGGAGCACTGCTGTGGGCAAATCGTGATGCGCGCATTCTTTCGATTGGTTGCCGTTATGATCGTGGTGTCTGGCGCGACCGGCTGCACCAGTGTTTCCTATTACGCGCAATCCGTGCAGGGTCATCTGCGGATCATGACGGCGCGCCAGGATGTCGGAAAACTGATCGAGGACCCTTCGACGCCGAAGGCATTGCGCGCTCGAATGGCATCGGCGAGCGCCATACGACAGTTCGCAACGGATGAACTGGCGCTGCCCGACAACAGCAGCTACCGCAGCTATGTCGATATCGGCCGGGATTCGGTGACATGGGCCGTCTTCGCCGCGCCGGCATTCTCGCTGACGCCGCGAACATGGTGTTTTCCCGTTTTCGGCTGCGTGCCCTACCGGGGATATTTCTCCAGGAAGTCCGCAATTGAAACCGCTGCCGAACTTCAAGGACAGGGCATGGATGTCTATGTGACGGGCATCACCGCATATTCCACGCTTGGCTGGTCGAGTGACCCGCTGCTGAGCACGATGTTCAGCGAGGATAAAACCTATCTTGCAGGGCTGGTGTTCCATGAACTGGCCCACCAGCGCGTCTACGTGCACGACGATTCCGCATTCAACGAGTCGTTCGCTGTCGCCGTCGAAACGACCGGCGTGAGAAAATGGCTGCGCGCGGCTGGCGATACCGCCGCATTGCGCCGTTACGAAGCCGCCCGGAGGCGCAAAGCTGAATTTCTTGCGCTGGTGTCGCAAACACGGGACGAGTTGGCAAAAGTCTATTCCAACGCCGGAACCTCGGAGCAAAAACTGGCCGCAAAGACGGCGGCGATTGAACGGCTGCGGATGCGCTACCGACACATGCGCGACAGGCGCTGGGGCCGATACCGGGGATACGATGCCTGGTTCGCTTCCCCGATCAACAATGCAAAGCTCGCCGCGACTTCCGTCTATAGCGATCGGGTGACCGCGTTTCTGCGCCTGTTCGATCTGTGCTCGGGCGACTATGTCAGGTTCTATGCGTCGGTCCGACGGATTGGCGCACTGGACCAAGCTCACCGTGCCGAAGCCCTTGCGGCCGCAGATCGCTGTTATTGAGTCGGTCAAATGGGAGGGCCCGGAGCGTCGGAGAACATGCGTCCGAAACCAACCAATCACACGGTTGAGATCGCGCGCGGTTCTACTGGTCCGAAAACTTCACGCTCACGCCGCGTTGCCGAAAATAAGCCTGCATCAACTTGCGGCCCGAGCGGTTGTTCTGCGCCAGCTTGGTCGGATCGAACACCGCCTGTTTGATCCCCTCTCGCGTCAGCGCCGCCTTAAGCGCCGCGATATGTGTGTCGATGTCGGCATTGTCCGCCCGGAGCGAGGCATAGATGCTCTCGGTCGCCTCGGCCACGGTCAGTTCGCTCATTGGTGTCGTCCTTTGGTTAGTTGGGCGGCGCTTAGCACAGATTCGCGGTCCGCCGATACCGAGACCGTCAGTACAAAGCGCCCATCGTGAAATCGAACCGTTCCTTATGGGGCTTCGTAGAGTTCCAGCGGCAATCCATCCGGGTCCCTGAAAAAGGTAAACCGTTGGTCTGTGTATGGAT
>NZ_RZPL01000902.1:0-1980 GCF_004022805.1 Mesorhizobium sp. M7A.F.Ca.CA.002.04.1.1
GCCTTGGGTCAGAGACGACACAGGACGACGCATGGCGGGACGTTTCCGTCCGCGCGTCGCTGCTGCCCGACGACATGCAGGGCGTGTTCATGATGATTGCCCGCGCGGCGAAGGAGGGCTGGCCTTGCCCGAGCGACGCCGCGATCGCCCGCGCCTACGGCTCGCACTCGCTGCGCCGCGCCCGGCGCCTCTTGACCTATATCGAGGAGCAGGGCCTCATCGTCTGCCAACTCGACGGGACAGGCCGGCGCACCGTGACACTGGTCGAATTGGCCTGGGCCACCGCACCGGGAGATCCGAATGCCGAGGAGGTGGAGCAGGGAAGCCTGGCGCTGTGAGGCGGCGCGGGTGCTTTGAGCGAATGATGCGATAGGCTTTTTCAGTCACCGTCATCGCGACAAATTTCTGATGGCAACCGTGAAATCGCCGACGGCGAGATGCGTCATGCAGGCGCTTGCGTTTCGATGGCGCTCACCGGTTCGCCCCAATCACCCACTGTTCCTGATCGACGAGCGTGCCGGTCATCGGCCCGGCAGCATCCGAAAGCAGGAAGACGGCGAGGTTGGCGATATCGCTGGTCGAGAACAGGCGGCCGAAGGGTTGCGAGGCGTTGGCGGCATCGAGCCAGCCCGGCCCGTTGCCCAGCGTGTCGGCTTGCATGACGCGTTCGGCCGGCGTGTCGGTCCAGCCGACATTGATGCCGTTGACGCGGATGCGATCGAAGCGATGGGCGTTGGCGGCGTTTTTGGTCAGCGTGGCCAGCGCGCCCTTGCTGGCGGAATAGACGGCGAGCTCCGGCGAGCCGCAATGGTCGTTGATCGACAGGATGTTGACGATGGCGCCGCGCTCTCCGCGCTTCTTCATGTCGGCGATGGCCGCCTGCATGAGGAAGAACGGCGCCCGCGCGTTGACCGCGAACAGCGAGGCCCAGCCGTCGAGATCGGCATCGAGGAACGAGGCCCGGTCGGTCAGCCCTGCGGCGTTGACCAGCGCATCGATGCGGCCGAAGCGCTCGATGCAGGCTTGCGCCAAAAGGGCAGGGGCTGCCGGGTCGGCGAGGTCGGCGGCGACGAAAACCGTCGGCGTGCCGAGCCGCGAAAGCTCTTCCGCAACGGCATCGCCGCGCGTCTTCTCGCGCCCGGTGACGAGCAGGCCGCCCGCGCCGCAGCGCGCCAGCGTCTCGGCGATGGCGCGGCCAATGCCTTGCGTCGAGCCGGTGACCAGCGCCACCTTGCCGTTGAGTTGGAGCTCCATTCCTCTTCCCCGCCTCGCATCTGATTTCAGGCTAGCGCGGCGCGATCGTTTTACAATACGGAAATTGGAAATCTTGGAGTGGAGGTTGTTGGCTGTCGCGCTGCGTGGGGCCGGCGAGAGCCTGCCCCAATGTCGTGATTCCCTACGTAGCGGAGGCCGTCGCAAAGACCCTAGTGGACCGTGATTATGCCCTCGACGGCCCGCCATTCCGAAGGCTGGATGAGCTGGTGATGAGCAACGCGAACCGAGTGGAGCGGACCATCGAGTTCGCGCTCCCAATATTGGAGAAAACCCTTGAGTTCGGGAAAGGCTGGAGCGAGATCATAGTCCTGCCAGACATAGAGCTGAAGCAGGCTTGGATGATCGGGCAGGTAATAGTGGATTTCGGCCGTCGTCAGGCCATAACCTTCCATTTGCAGGCGGAATTCGTTGCTGACCGTATCGGCCATGTCTTTCTCCTTCTCCGCTGAGGCATCGAGCCGGCGGCATTTGTGTCGAACCCGCCCAATGCCGGGCCGGGGCGATTGGTTCTGTCCCTCTTTAAACAACGCCGCGAGAAGCTCGCGGGTTCCGAAAATAGCCACGCCATAACAGTGTCTTGGCGCTCTTTCTTGTCGAATATAAAAATTTTTGCGCTGGTCTCTTGAAACCGAAAAAGGGCAAAACTAGCTCGATATGCGCCGCGATGCCTGACGAAGGGTCGCGGCGTTCCGCACCGGTCCGATA
>NZ_RZPL01000903.1:0-1975 GCF_004022805.1 Mesorhizobium sp. M7A.F.Ca.CA.002.04.1.1
GTGCCCGCCGATGTCCCGGCCGATGTGGCCGAAAAGGCCAGGGATATGGCGCGGCAGGCGTTCCAGGCGCTTGGCTGCGAAGCCATGGCGCGCGTCGATTTCTTCCTGCGCGCCGACGGCAGCCTGCTTGTCAACGAGGTCAACACCATTCCCGGCTTCACCGACATCTCGATGTATGCCAAGGCGCTTGCCGCCTCAGGCATCGGCTACAGCCAGACCATCGACGTGCTGATCGAGCACGCGCTGGCCAGGCATGCGGCGCGCTGATCCGATCGGGCGAGCCTGACTTCCATTTAGCCCTTCGGGAGCGGCCGGTGCGGGCCGGATCATTGCCTGTGAGCGAGGCGTATTTCATCGTTGGCTAAAGTTGCACGTCCGCTCTATATGCCCGATCATGGCATTTGGCAGGGAGGCATCACGTGGCCAATCGTCGAAACGGCACGGCGTCTCCGGCTGATGGGCTGGGGGACGCCCTTTCAGCGGCCGCGCCCCATCCGCGAACCTCTTTGCCCAATGTGGCGGCCATCGTCACGACAGTGGCGGCACTGTATTTCGGGCGCGAGGTTTTCCTGCCGATCGCCATCGCGCTGCTGCTGACCTTCGCACTGGCGCCGCTTGTCGCAGCGCTAAAAAAGGTCGGCATTCCCCGGATTGCCGCCGTCATCGCCAGCGTGCTCGGCGCCTTCGCGGCGCTTGGCCTGTTCTCCTTCATCGTCGCCACGCAGGTCAGCGAACTGGCGCAGAACATCCCGGTCTACCAGACCAACATCCTGACCAAGATCCGCTCGCTCAAGGAGACCGGGGGCGGGATCCTTGCCAGACTGAGCAAGGTGGTCGAGCGGGTCGGCCAGGAGATCGACAGGCAAGACCCCTCGCTGCCGGCCGCCGCCCCGGAAAAGCCGCCGCGCGAGCCGGTGCCGGTCGAGATCGTCGCGCACGAAAGGCCGCTTCAGGTCCTGCAGAATGTCGTCGGGCCGCTGATCAGCCCGCTTGGGTCGGCCGGGCTGATCATCGTCGTCGTCATCTTCATGCTGCTCGAGCGGGAGGATCTGCGCGACCGCTTCATCCGGCTTGTCGGCTACGGCGACCTCCACCGCACCACCGAGGCGCTTCAGGATGCCGCCAAACGGGTGGGCCGCTATCTCCTGATGCAATTGGTCGTCAACATCGTCTACGCCATACCGATCGCGATCGGGCTCTGGGCCCTCGGTATTCCCAATGCGCTGCTGTGGGGGCTGCTGGCACTGGCGCTGCGTTTCGTTCCCTATATCGGCCCGATCATAGGTATGCTTTTGCCGCTGTTCCTGGCGCTGGCCGTGGCACCGGGCTGGTCGCTCGTGCTGTGGACAGCCGCCCTGTTCGTGGTGATGGAACTGATCACCGGCAATGTCATCGAACCCTGGCTCTACGGTTCGCGGACGGGACTGTCGCCGCTGGCGATCATTGTCGCGGCGATTTTCTGGACGTGGCTCTGGGGGCCGCTCGGGCTGATCCTGTCGACGCCGCTCACTGTCTGCCTGGTGGTGCTGGGCAGGCACGTGCCGCAGTTTGAATTCCTGGACGTGCTGTTCGGCAACGAGCCCGTGCTCGAACCCCATGCGCGCCTGTACCAGCGGCTGCTGGCCGGCGATCCGGAAGAAGCCACCGATCATGCCGAGGAGATGCTGGAGGAGAAATATCTGGTCGAATTCTATGACAAGGTTGCCATTCCGGCGCTTCTGCTGGGCGAACAGGACCGTGTGCGCGGCGTCATGGGCGATTTGCAAAGGCGGCAGGTGGCGGCCAGTGCCCTGATGCTGGTCGCCAATCTCGACGACAGCGCGCAGGAGGAGGCAGGCGAGGAGGAGGGGCCGTCCGTGGCCGCAGAGGCGAGCGACGATGACGATCCCGGCGGGGAGGACGAGACCGAACTGCCCGATGGCACGGATATGTCCGTGCTTTGCGCCGGGGGGCGTGGCGAGCTCGCCGACGCCGC
>NZ_RZPL01000904.1:0-1973 GCF_004022805.1 Mesorhizobium sp. M7A.F.Ca.CA.002.04.1.1
CAGAAGTAGGTTCTCGATTTCGGGGCGCCCGGCTGCGGGCGCCCCGTCATTCCTGGACGGAAGCGATAATTCCCGAACGGACGCAATGGTTGGGGCAACCGGCTCCGGCTTTGCTGCGCCCGTGATCTGGATTTTTCGGCAACGAGATCGGCGCCCGTGCGGTTCGGACCAGTCCGGACGACAGACGGTCGACGCATTGGAACGTGGATGCCGGACGAGAAGTCAAGCAAGCGAACCGACCGGGCCAAGGCACAAGCCAGCCACGGCCCGGCTGTCATGCGCAAGGCCGGTGCCGCGCATTTTGCGGGAGCGAGCGTCCATGTCTCGCTGGCCGGCGAGATCGGCCTGCGGATCGTGCGTGGCGACTATCCGCCCGGCACCATCCTGCCCAACGAGTCCAGATGGGCCGAGATCTTCAATGTCAGCCGTTCGGCGGTGCGCGAAGCCATCAAGATGCTGATGGCGAAAAGCCTGTTGGCCTCACGCCCCAAGATCGGCAGCTGGGTCGAGCCGAAGGAGCGCTGGAACCTGCTCGACCGCGACGTGCTGGCCTGGTACGCGACGGCGCCCGACCGCGAGGCGTTCCTGCGAACCGTGCAGGAGTTTCGTCATATCATCGAGCCGGAAGCATCGGCCTTTGCAGCCATACGGCGCAGTGACGAGCAAATGGCGGAAATCAGCCAGGCCTGCCGCGAGATGGGCGAAGCCTTGAGCCTGCAGGAGCGTATCCGCGCCGATACGCGCTTTCATCTGGCCATCCTGCGCGCCTCCGGCAACGACCTTCTGGTGCCGCTCGGCGTGCTGATCGAGTCGGCGCTCGACCATCTTTTCGCATTCACGACACAGCAGGTCGCCGATCAGCGCCAGGCGCAGAAGCTGCATGAGGCGATCGAAAAGAACATCCGCCTGCAGCGCCCGGCCGCCGCGCGCAACGCCGTGCACAAGCTGCTTGCGGATACCGATGAAGGGATCGGGCGCTGGAGGCGGTGATCGGCGCCTGCGTTGGGCAATCGGTTAAATGGTCTGCTTCTTGCCATCCTTCATCGGCATCAGGTCGACGCCGTTCACCTTCCCGATATGCGTTGCCAGCATCGGTACGAATTGCTCGGCCGGGCCGGTTGCGTGGGCACCGGCGAAGGCGTTCTTGGTGGCGTTGCCGAGCGGGTTGGCAATGCCGGCCGCACCCGCCATCGATTCCAGATAGGTCAGGTCCTTGAAGGCGTTGGCGATGGTGAATTTGTGCGCGTCGCGGTCACCTTCCAGCGTCCAGCGCATGAAGGTCTGGTAGAAGCCGCAATCCATGCGGCCATTGCGGATGACGCTGTCGAAGCGCGGCGGCGAGATGCCGACCTTCTCAGCCAGTGCCAGTGCCTCGGAATAGATCGCGGCGTAGCCGAGCGAGATGAAATTGTTGAGCAGCTTCATGCGATGGCCATCGCCGGTGTCGCCGATATGGACGATGCGGCCGGCCCAGGTTTCGATTACCGGTTTCACCCTGGCAAAGAGGGTGTCCGGCGCGCCGACCATGGCGTCGAGTGTGCCTTCCCAGGCTTCCTTCGGCGTGCGGCTGAGCGGTGCGTCGACAAAATCGATGCCGAGCGCCTTGAGTTCAGCGGCAAGCGCAATGGTCGAGACGGGGTCGGAGGTCGAGCAGTCGACGACGACGGAACCTTTCTTCAAACCCTCCTTGAGGCCGCCCGGGCCGCGAATGATGGCTTCGACCTCGCGCGAACCGGTGACGCAGATGAAGACGATTGTCGATGCCGCCGCCACATCGCGCGAGGTCGATGCTTCGGTGGCGCCGCGGCCAAGCAGGTCTTCCGCCGGCTTGCGGTTCTTGCGGCCGAGAAAGGTCAGGCTGTAGCCCTTGTCGACGATGTTCTTGGCGATCCCGTGGCCCATCAGGCCAAGCCCGATGAAGCCGATCTTTTCGCTCGCGGCAGTCGTGTTCATGTCTTCAAGTCCTGTTGCAA
>NZ_RZPL01000905.1:0-1961 GCF_004022805.1 Mesorhizobium sp. M7A.F.Ca.CA.002.04.1.1
GTCTCCGGCCGCCTTCCAGTCAGTTTCCGGCAGCGGCAATCAGCCTTTGCGCCAGGTCGAGCGTCAGGGCGTCGAAATGCGAAATGACAGCCGACGGTTCGAATTCGCGCACATGGCGGTCGGTGTAGCCGAAATCGACCGCCACCACCGGAATGCCGGCGGCTTTCGCCGTGTCGATGTCGGTTTGCGAATCGCCGACCATCAGGGCGCGGTGAGGGTCGCCGCCGGCCAGCTTTATGGTCTCGATCAAATGGCGCGGGTCGGGTTTGCGGAAGGCGAACGTGTCCTGGCCCGCGATGGCCGCGAAATGTTTGGTCAGGCCGAGCGCCTCGATCAGCGCCAGCGAGTTGGCTTCGTATTTGTTGGTGCAGATGGCGAGGGTATAGCCGGCCTCCTCGAAGCGCGCGATCGCCTCGACGACACCGGGGTAGGGGCGTGACTTGCCGGGGATGTTGAGCGTGTAGTGGTCGAGGAAAAGTTTCAGCAGCCGGTCGTGCTCCTCGACGGCAAGCGATCGCTGATGGGCGGCGTGCGCCCGCTCGATCATCACCCGGCCGCCGTGACCGACAAAGCGCCTGAAGCCGGCTTCGTCGACCGCCGCGATCTCGCTGGCGGTCAGGCTGTGGTTGAGGCTGTCGAGCAGGTCCGGCGCTGTGTCGATCAGCGTACCGTCGAGGTCGAACACGATGATCGGTCGGGTCATGGTCTGTCCTGGGGCAAGTTTCTACAGGGGCAGGCGATAAAGGCTGCGGCGCGTCAAGGCAAGCGCTGGGCCAGCTCGTTCAGGCGGGGCCTGCTTATCAGGCCGGGCATTCGCAGCGGGCCCGTCCGATATGAAAAAACCCGCTTCGACGGCGGGTTGTTGGCGCAAATCAGCACCATAGGCAAAAATGTAGCATAGCTGCACTCACCCGTCAAGGAAATAATTCCTACACTGAGCATCACCTGGAGAAGCGCCGTCCAGGGCTTTGACCGGACCGGCAAAAATGCTACGAGCCCGGCAGCGAATTTCCGGGGCAATAACCGACATGGATGCAAGGCAGTTGAAGGTCGAAGCCGCGCGGGCAGCACTCGCCCATGTAAGCGACGGCATGCGGCTTGGCATCGGCACCGGCACCACGGCCGAGGAGTTCGTGCGGCTGCTTGCCGAAAAGGTTGCAACCGGCATGACCGTCATCGGCGTACCGACTTCGGAGCGCACCGCGTTGCTCTGCCGCGAGCTTGGCGTGCCGCTGTCGACGCTGGAGGAAACGCCAGAGCTGGATCTCACCGTCGACGGCGCCGACGAAGTCGACCCGGAACTGACCCTGGTCAAGGGCGGCGGCGGCGCGCTGCTGCGCGAGAAGATCGTCGCCGCGGCGTCCCAGCGCATGATCGTCATCGCCGACCGCTCCAAGATGGTCGAGACGCTCGGCCGTTTTCCCCTGCCGATCGAAGTCAATCCGTTCGGCCTGCGCGCCACTGAAATCGCGGTTGCCGCGGCGGCTGAAAAGCTCGGTCTTTCCGGACCGGTCACATTGAGGATGACGGGCGGGCAGGCTTTTGTTACAGACGGCGGCCATTTTATCCTCGATGCATCTTTTGGCCGCATTCCGGATACAAGAGCGCTTTCGAATGCTCTCCACGCCATTCCGGGCGTGGTCGAGCATGGTCTTTTCATCGGGCTGGCTTCAGCGGCCATCATCGCCGGCGGCGACGGTATCCAAACCGTCCATGCCGCCCGAAAACCAGGGAGTTCTACCGATCATGACGTTGCATAACCGGGTTCGCAGCCTTTCCGTCCTTCTGGCGGCCTCGGCCGTTTTCGCCTTCTCGTCGCCGGCGTTTTCGCAGGATGTCACGGAAGCGCACCTGAAGGCCGCCCGCGCGGCGGTCGCTGCGATCCACGCGACCGACCCGTTCGACAACATCCTGCCGCAGGCAGCCGCGGCGCTCGAATCGCAGCTGATCCAGAAGAACCC